>CAMNGN010000095.1 GCA_946538475.1 uncultured Blautia sp. | reverse complement strand
GTCACTCCGTCAAATCCCATCTGTTCCCGCAGAAGACCCGTCAGATACTTTTTGGAGGCATGGATCGGCAGGCCGTCTATAGAACAATAGCAGGGCATAACTCCGCGAAGATCCGCCTCCGTGATGGCAGCCTGAAAAGGTTTTCCGTATATCTCGTAGAGAAGCCTGTCGCCCGTATCCACATTGGCTCCATGAATTCCTCCCTGTGAATTGTGAAATCCAAGGAAGTGTTTTGCCGCGGATTCCGGGCGGCGTCCGGCTGTCTCTGTCTCCTGAATTCCTTTTGTAAAGGCTACGCCCATTGCAGCGGAAAGTGTCGGATCTTCTCCATAAGGCTCTGATTGCCTTCCCATGCGGGAATCCCTCGAGATATCCAGGACCGGGGCCAGGATCTGTGTAATTCCGCAGGCTGCTTCCTGTCTCGACACGACTTCTCCCAGCTGCCGTTCCAATTCGGGGTCGAAAGAAGCTCCACGGTTCACCCCCGACGGGAAAGCTGTGGTATCCTGAATGAAGGCACCGCAAAGGCCTTCCATATGAAACACTGCCGGAATATGGTGCGGGCTTGCCGCCATGACTCTGTCCTGCAGGCTGCGCTGCCACTCCGCTGCCTCTTCAGTGCTCTCGCATCTGCGGAATTCCAGCGTACTGATCTGGCCGATTCCACAGGATTCATCGAGTTTCCACTCTTCTCCTCTTCGTGCCCAGGCTCCGACGATCTGGCCCATTTTTTCTTCTAAACTCATTTTGCCGAGCAGATCTTGTGCTCGTTCTGCGGGAGTTCTTCTTGCATCCTGATAGATTTCCATATCATACCTCTTTTCTTGTCAATGGTAACCGGATGGTTAAAAAATCCGGCAGCAATCTGCTTTCTGCTTCTTGCTGCCGGGCTGTTTACACACATTATCCTTTTACACCGCCGACCACGATGCCTTTAACAAAATATTTCTGGAGGAACGGATAGATCACCATTACCGGAAGTACTGCGATCACCGCGATTGCCATACGGATACCGACCGTGGGCATCTTGATCATAGCCGCATCGCTTCCCATTACACTTGCGCTCTTGGAAAGGAATTCCACGTTCTGGATCATATTGTTCAGGATCATCTGGATCGTGTTCAGACTGTTGTCCGTCACATAGTACATTCCGTTCATCCAGTCGTTCCAGTAATTCAATCCGACCATCAGTACCAGCGTGACGATCATCGGCTTGGAAAGCGGTAGGATCACCTGCAGCAGGATCTTCATCTCGCTTGCACCGTCCAGTTTGGCTGCTTCGATGAGGGACTCCGGAATGCTGGTGGTAAAGAAGGACCTCATCATGATCACGTAAAATGCGTTCATCATCAGATTGGGGATCAGGAGCGCAAAGATCGTGTTCTTAATGTGGAACGTATTTGCATACATCATGTAGGTCGGTACCAGACCGCCGTTGAACAGCATGGTGAAGAACAGGATGAAAGAAAGTACGTTTCTGTACGGCAGGTCTCTTCTGGAGAGCGGGTAAGCAAACAGTACTGTCATTGCCAGGTTGCTGACGGTTCCGATCACTGTCACCAGGATCGTCATTCCGTAACCGCGGAAGATCGTTTTTGCGCTGCGGAGGATGTACTGATATGTCTCCAGGCTGAATTTTTCCGGGAAAAAACTGTAGCCGTTGCGGATCAGCGTCTGTTCTTCAGTGAAAGAAGCCATCACCATAAGGAGGAACGGAAGTACACAGCAAAGAACCAGGGCTATCATCAGGATATGCATCAATGTCTGTTGGAGTTTATCATGCTGTACCATTTTTTCTCTCCTTTCTCAGAACAGGGCGTTGTCTTTGTCAACTTTGTTTACTACAAGATTTGCGGTGAGGACCAGGATAAATCCGCAGATAGACTGGAAGAAACCTGCCGCGGCGGAGCGTCCCACATCGTTGAGGAGCATAAGTCCTTTATATACGTATACATCGATGGTTGTGGTCACATCGTACAGAAGTCCGGAATTCTGCGGAACCTGATAGAACAGACCAAAGTCAGAGTAGAATACACGTCCGATTGCCAGAAGCGTCATGGTGATGATCGTCGGCCGGAGCCCCGGCAGTGTCACGTGCCAGATCCTCTGCCATCTGGAAGCACCGTCAACTACTGCTGCTTCATACAGGGAAGAATCTATTCCGATAACCGTTGCGTAGTAGATGATGCTGTTGTATCCAAAACTCTTCCAGAGATTGATGATCACGAAGATCGCAGGCCAGTACTTGGGTGTCATGTACCAGTTGGTCCTGGTTCCCATCGCCTTGTTGATGAAGCCGGCGTCTGTGCTCAGGAAAGCAAATGCGATATAACTCACGACTACCATGGAGATCAGGTACGGGATCAGGATGAATATCTGATAGATCTTCTTGGGAAGAGAGGCTCTGATCTCGTTAAGCACGATCGCAACAATGATAGCGAAGACGGTTCCCGTGATGATGAAGATCAGGTTATAACCCAGGGTGTTTCGGATCATCAGGCCTGCGTCTCTGGTGTTAAAAAGGAACTTGAAGTTTTTCAGTCCGCACCAGGCGCTGCCCCAGATACCTTCTTTGTAGTTATAATTCTTGAAAGCCACGACCAGGCCCGCCATGGGGATGTAGTTGTTGACGATCAGGTATATAAGTCCCGGGACCATCATCGCGTACAGCTCCCAGTGGCGGAAAACGCTTTTCCAACCGGCTTTTTTCTTTGTCTTTTGCTTCATTTGTGCTCCGCTCCTTTCACCGAACTTGTTTTCTTTCTATGGTTCCAGTTTAGCCTTTGCACGCTGTGAAAAGTATCCATTTTGCGACCCGGATTATTGATTTTCTGACATAGTGAAACAGGTGGAAAACACACGGGGATGGTCCTTTTGTGTTTTTCCACCTGTTTCACCAAGAAGGCCGGCGCATTCGCGCCGGCCTTCTCAAGCATTCATTATTATTTGTTTGCAAGGAACTCATCCAGAGCAGCCTGGGTATCAGCGAGAACCTCATAGAATCCGATAGACTCAAGTTCGGACTTGATCTGCGGAAGAACATCGTTAAGAGCTACGCTGCCTGTCATGCAGGCGTTCATATATTTGTCCTGAAGGTTCATATAGGCAGTGACAAAATCTGTCATCTCGGTCGTATCATAGAAGAAACCGAAAGCCGGAGAAACTTCTACACTCTCATCCCATGCTTCTACGGTTGCCTTTGCATCTTCGTACAGAGCGCTTTCTTTGACCGGAAGGATCAAGAAGTCGGGATAAGCTGCTGTTGCTGCAAAACCGCCATAAGGCTCATTCTCTGCGGTCATTCCTTCGGGATACTCTGCACGGCCTTTGTCGTTCAGCACATAGTGCTCGCCTTCGATACCATAGGAAAGCAGGGTCGCAAATTCGGGATCTGTGTACAGAGCTTCAAGAACGGTGAAGGACTCGTCCGGATGTGCGCTGTTTGCGCTGATTCCGTACTGAAGGTTACCGATAGCAATACTCTCTGCGCGGGGCGGAGCGATCTCGCCGGTCACTACGGTATTCGGATAGAGCTTATCGAGCGGATCGATATCGGCGTTATGCAGTGTGCAGAAAGCGGACCCTGCCGTTACCATCGTGCTGCCTTCCATTGTGTTGCTAAGAGCATCTGCCATGATCAGGCCGTCATTGTACCATTTGTTTGTGTAGCCGCAGAACTCGGCAAAACCGTCTGTCTCGAAAAGGCTCTTAAGTTCTGTGGTTCCCCAGTCAGCATATGCATAACCGGTAAGACCGATTCCTCTGTCACAGATAGCTGCCCAGCCCCAGGTCATCTCTGCTGCACTCTGCGGTACCATTGTATAAATCTCGGGATGTGCTTCGTGTGCCTGATACAGGACTTCTTCAAGCTGATCCATTGTAGTGATCGAAGCTGCGTCGATTCCCAGTTCTTCGGCGATGTCTTTATTGAGAACAGCCACTTCGTTTCCACCGTACTGATATTTACGTACCAGGCCATACATTCTGCCGTTCATGCTGGAAGCAGTGATCTCGGCGTCTGTAAATGTCTCCTTGAGTGCATCCGAAGCTCCTTCAAAGTAATCGGTGATATCCAGAAGCTGGCCGTTTGCCACATATGTAGACAGCTGACCGTCGTCGGTAAAGTAGCAGGTAACATCCACTTCATCTGTGGTCATTGCCAGGTTGACAGCCTTTTCAAAGTTACCGATCTCGATGTACTGCAGATCGATCTGCACGCCATACTTTTCGCTCATGTATGCGTTGATGGCTTCTTCCACCGATGCAACTGCATCGTCGGTATAGCTTGCCAGAGTGGGGATCCAAAGGGAAACCGTTGTTACGTCGGATGCGGAAACCGCTGCTGCCGGAATCATCGTACCCATTGTCATAGCTGCTGCGAGAATGCCTGCCATAGCCTTTTTCATCGTTTTCTACTCCTTTCGTCCGGTAGAGGTTTTTTGTTTTCTGTTGAGATCAGTTTATCCCCTACAGTGGTGAAAAAGTAGCTGATTTCCGACCCGGATTATTGATTTTCCGACTTCGGTCTATTTCTCGTTTGCGGCCTTTTTGCGGTAATCCGACGGTGCCATGCCGGTAATCTTCTTGAACATCTGCGAAAAATTGGTGAAGTTCTCGTACCCCACTTTCGAGGCGACCAGAGTAACCGGTATGCTTGTATTGGCAAGAAGTTTTTCTGCATAATCCATCTTTGTTCTCAGTACATATTCTTTGTAGCCCAGGCCTGTTTCTTTCCGAAAGACACGTGAAAAATAGTCTTCATTAAGAAATACATATTGTGCGGCTTCTCTTCTGGATACCATTCTGTCCATGTTGTCCTCCAGATACCTTATAACCTCCCGCACTCTTTCTTCCGCCGTCATGGCACTGTCCTCCTGAGCGTTGGATTTGTCGGATGTCAGTGCATGGATGCAGTCGTCCACGGCCTTCAAAAGCTCTGTATCGGAGTGATAGCTGTGCAGCATTTCTTCATGGGTGAACGTATCGGAGAAAAGTTCCGAAAGATCTTTCTTTTTCTCATAGCAGGCCACCGAAAGGGCCTCCAGGATTCCATGGATGATCTGCTGCCGATAACCGGTGCTGAGATATCCGTCTCTCTCCGCAAGCCGCAGCAGATTTATGATCTGGTTCCGCACCAGGGTGTAATCTCCCCGGATCATCCACTTTCCCCAGCGAGCGCTGTCAGGCTTTCTGTCCTCCTGAATCTCTGCCTGCTCTGTAAGCTCATCATAACCATCACTTTTCCGCAGGATATCCGCCCGAACTTTCAGCGCTCTGATGCATTTTCTAATAGCTTCCTCGATATCCGGGATGCTTGCGGGCTGTATGATATAGTCGAAGGCCCTGTTCTTCAGGGCTTCCTGCGCATAAGAGAAATCGGCGTGAGAGGTCAGAAAGATGCAGTACACATAAGGGAAATTCTCCAGCACCCATTTTTGCAGAGAAATGCCGTCCTCCTGAGGCATCTCGATATCCGTAAGCATGATGTCCACCGGTTTCTCCGACAGGATCTTTTTGGCTGCAGCGGCGCTGTTCGCCGTATATACGATATCCACCCCCAGGCCACCCCAGTTTACCAGCTTCTCTGTTGCTTCCAGTATCTTTTCCTGATCGTCCACAAGCAATACTGTCATTTCGTCACCTCCGCTGCTGTCTGATCTTCTCTGTTTTCTGTATCGTGAATCTCTTCTATATATTCCGGAAGGATCAGCTCGCTCACCGCTCCGCTTCTGTTCTCAAAATACCATGCCGGCTTCTGTTCTCCGGCATAGACGACCTGAAGGCGCTCCAGAAGGTTCCGGACGCCGATCCCCATCCTGTTGTCACCGATATCCCCACCGTTGTTCAGAATATCCAAAAGTTCTGCCGGATATCCCGGACCATTGTCGCGGACCGTAATGTCAAGAAAGCTTCCTTCTTCCGTTTTTCTGTCCTTCACTGAAATCTGTATCTGCAGAAGGCTTCCATCCACATTTCGCGCGTATTTTATCGAGTTTTCCACAAAAGTCTGAATCGAGATGATCGGGATCAGTTTATCCTGCGCCGATTCGTCCACCGTGATCTCGCAGGAGAGCGGCTTGCTGGTCATAAGCTTCTGCATATCCGCATAATTTCGAACAAAATCCAGCTCTTCTCTTACCCGTACAAAGCTTCTGTTCTGCTGCAGAAGGTAGCGCAGATGTACCGACAGGCGCTGAAGGAAAATTTCTGCCTGATCGTATTCCTTGAGCGCAAGCATGTAGTAAGCATTCTTGAGGCAGTTCGTGTAAAAATGAGGGGCCAGCTGAATCTGAAGATATTGACTGTGAATGCGGGCTTTTTCCAGCTCTTCTTCGTAGAAGCGAATCTTATAGTGTTCCACCTCGGCCAGCAGAAGCCTGATGGACTGCTTCACGTCATCGATCTCTGTGATCCTGTTCGGCGCGGAAAAATCGACTTCCCACTCGCCCGCCTGAATATTCTGCAGTGCCTCGGTCATATCCTGCAAGGGGCGGGAAAGTTCCCTGTATACAAACCGTTGGGTCCATATTACCCCGATGATGAACAGGATGATCAGCGTAAAGAAGGCCAGGTGCATACGATTCACGTACAACCAGATATTGTTGGGGAGGATCTCGACTACCGAGAGGTTTACGTTGTTTCCTTTGTGATAATATACAGCTTTGCCTTCGGTCATATTCCGCCCGGCCTGAAGGGCCGCAAAATCGATCTTCTCTGCAGTCTGACTATTATCACTGTCTGCCTCTTCGCTGTTGATCGGCCAGGTTTGATAAAACTCTCCGTTGTACACCACACCATATACCGCGTTTGATTCTTTTGTGTCGGGCAATCCGGCCGTAAGGCTGATGAAGCCGCCCACTGCCGCAGTGTTCTTTTTGAAGAACAGACTGTACCATTTCTCCGTCTCCGAAGCCTCTACATTATCTATCAGGTTCTGTTCTGACGACAAAAGAATCTCCCGGATTTCTGTCTTCAACAGCTGAACTTCTTCAAAAGAAATATCCGGATTGACTGCGTACTGCATATGTTCAAAAGAATCATAAAACACGAACAGGCCGCTGAGTCCCTGATTGACTTTTGTCTGAACACGAATCAGATTCATAAGATTATACAAATGATTCCATCTTTGCGCGACTGAGGGATAGACCCCGACACCGGCAAAGTCACTGTTCCCGGAGTAAATTTCCTTCACGATCCGGTGGAGCTGAGAGTAGTTTGTCTCCAGTGTCTTCATATAAGCCTGCAGGTTTTCTTCCCGGGTCTCGTTTTGATCCTGCTGCCATGTCTGCACCATATGATAAAGCAGAAGGCACAGCAAAAGTCCTACCACCGTCATGAAAAGCCAGGTGGCGCTGAGGATTTGTTTTTTCAGGCTGAACATACGTTTTTTCATGATCGGCTCCTCCCTCTGCGTGTCCTTTTCCTGTTTCTCTTTTTCATATTATCATTAATTATGCTCCTTTTCCATATATTATGTTTGCCGTGAGTTCACAAAAAATTCACGGTACTGACACCATAAAATCAATTTTATGGTGTCAG
>CAMNGN010000094.1 GCA_946538475.1 uncultured Blautia sp. | reverse complement strand
GGTTGACGCGTTAAAAGAATGAACTTATAATTGACTTTGACAGCTTGCGGCTCCGGATGTACCGTCAGACGGGTCCAGACAGCGCATCGGGGTTTATTGTCCGTAATGCGCTGGCATACATGGAGGAACATTACTGGGGTTTCTGCGAATGAGTACAGGAATAAAATGGGATAAGAGGTAGACAATTTCTTCTCTTACACTTTTATGGCCTTAAAAACGCGCTATTATACGATTATATGGCCATAAAAATGATGCGTAACACAATTTTAAGGACATAAAAATGTTGACGCATCATTTTTGATATGTATATAATCATATCAGGAAGGGAGGAATGGCTGTTGGAACGATTCGCAATGAGCCGATTGATCGAGTGGAAGCAAAAAAAGAGGAGAAAACCTCTTATTATTCGAGGAGCCCGTCAGGTTGGGAAAACATGGCTTATGAAGGAATTTGGAAGGATCTGTTTTTCTTCTGTTGCATATATCAACTTTGACAATAATCCCGGTATGGAACAGGTGTTTTCGGGGGATATTAGTCCGGAGAGAATTCTTACGGCTATTCGTATTCAGACCGGTATGGCAATCGAACCTGAGACGACACTGATCATTTTTGATGAAATACAGGAAGTGCCACGTGCACTGACATCACTAAAATATTTTTGCGAAGAGGCTCCTGAATATGCTGTCATTGCGGCAGGCTCTCTTTTGGGAGTCGCTTTACACAGAGGTACATCTTTCCCTGTGGGAAAAGTGGATTTTATGGATCTGTACCCGCTTAGCTACAGGGAGTTCCTTACTGCGATTGGGGAACGGAAGCTTTCGGAATTACTTTCCGGTATGGATACAGATATGATAACTGTGTTTAAGGAGAAGTATATAGATTATCTTCGCGAGTATTATTATATAGGAGGAATGCCCGAGGCGGTTCAGACTTATCTTGATACAAAAGACTTTCTGCAGGTCAGAGAGATACAGAACAATTTACTGACGTATTATCAGCAGGATTTTTCCAAACATGCTTCCGCATCTTTGGTTCCCAGACTTAATCTGGTATGGTCATCCATTCCCTCACAGCTTGCAAAAGAAAACAGAAAGTTCATCTATGGTCAGGTGCGAAAAGGAGCGAGAGCAAAAGATTTCGAACTCGCGATCCAATGGCTTTCGGACTGTGGCTTGATTCACAAGGTACAGCGAGTTAAAAAGCCCGGATTGCCTTTGAAAGCATATGCGGATTTGGACGCTTTTAAACTGTACATGGCGGATATCGGTCTTATGACTGCCATGACCGGCCTGAATGTGCGTATTCTGCTTGAGGGAAACAGGATTTTTACAGAATTCAAAGGGGCTCTGACAGAACAGTACGTACTTCAACAGCTGATCGCAGAGCTCGACATTGAACCCTTTTATTATTCTACGGAGAATTCATCCGGGGAGATCGATTTTCTGCTACAGGGTGAAACAGATATACTTCCTCTGGAAGTAAAAGCAGAAGAAAATCTGAAAGCCAGAAGCCTCAGGGCTTTTTGCGATAAATATCATCCGGCAAACGCAATACGTACCTCGATGTCAGATTACAGGGAACAGGATTGGATGACAAATATTCCTCTTTATAATATAGGAAGAATAGGCAGTTATCTCGAAGAGTGAAACGAGGGAAGGTTCCTCGTTCCATATCCTCTCGTGCTGATTTTAGGAATCGATTTATGATGTAATCGGTAACAGCGGAAAACGAAGCGGATTGCCGCGTACTGTTAACTAAACGGCTAAGCTGATAAAGAAAGGATCCTTAAAATGAAGTATGCAGATTATATTGTTGCAGATCAAAACACAAATGATACCTGTCCTGTATTTCGTAAATGCTTTGTAGTCGATAAGCAGATAGCATCAGCGTTTCTTACGATAACGGCGTTGGGCGTTTACGATGCAGTTCTTAATGGAAAGCGTGTCGGCGATTATGTGCTCGCTCCGGGCTGGACGGCATATGAAAAACGGCTGCAGTATCAGACATATGATATCACAGCGCTTTTGCGGGAAGAAAACGACCTGCAGGTGACAGTGGGCAAGGGTTGGTTTTCCTCCCCGATGCCCGGGTTTACCAATGCGGATGACAGGGCACGAAGGATGGAAAGACCGCGTGCGCTGATCGGCGAGATCAGCATTAAGTACGCGGATGGAAGCGAGGAAGTGATTCCGACGGACGCTTCCTGGGAGTGGGCGGAAAGCCCGGTGCGATTCAGCGAGATATATGATGGAGAAATCTATGATGCCACGGTGAAGCCGGCCGGATGGAAGAAGGCCGAGATTCTTGAGTGGACTAAGGATATTCTGATCCCGCAGGAGGGTGAGGAGATCAGGGAGATCGAGCGCGTCCTTCCGAAGGAGATCATCCGGACGCCTTCAGGTGAGACGGTGGTTGATTTTGGACAGGAGATTACCGGCTACGTGCAGATCTGCCTGGATGCGAAAGCCGGAGACCGGATCGAGTTCCTGCACGGTGAGGTTTTGGATCAGCAGGGTAATTTCTACAACGCGAATTACAGGACGGCCAAGGCTCATGTGCTGTATACCTGCAAGGACGGGCGGCAGACGTATCATCCGGTACTGACTTTCTTTGGATTCCGCTACATCAAGCTGGTACAGTTCCCGGGAGAGCCTTCTTTGGAGAATTTTGCGGGCATCGTTGTGTGTTCCGATATTCGCCGGACCGGATATATTCGGACCGAAAATGCTATGGTCAATCAGCTGATCTCCAATATTTTCTGGGGACAGAAAGGAAACTTCCTGGATGTGCCGACCGACTGTCCGCAGCGTGACGAGCGCCTGGGCTGGACCGGTGATGCGCAGGTGTTTGTAAAAACGGCGAGCTACAATTATGATGTGGAGAAATTCTTCTTTAAATGGCTGCACGACATGGCGGCGGAGCAGAGAGAGGATGGCGGGATCGGTCAGGTGATTCCCGATTATCTGGCGGAGAATGCTCCCAGCGCAGCCTGGGGCGACGCGGCGGTGATATGCCCGTGGCAGATCTATCAGACCTATGGAAACCCGCAGATCCTCGCAGATCAGTTTGAGTGTATGAAGAAGTGGGTGGACTATATCGGTTCCGTCACGACGACACCTGACCTGTGGACCGGTGGTTGGCACTTTGGAGACTGGCTGGGGCTTGATGCTCCTGTTGGCAGTTACAAAGGTTCTACGAGGGATGACTTTATCGCTTCGGCCTTCTATGCGTATTCCACCGGGCTGGTTGTCAAGGCGGGAAAAGTTCTTGGAAAAGATGTTTCTGCTTATGAAGCGCTGAAGGAGCGTATCGTGGCTGCTTTCAGAAAGGCATTCCCGGATTATACAACACAGACGGAGCATATTCTGGCGGTACATTTCGGCCTCGCCGAGGATCCGCAGAGGACGGCGGATGCTCTGGCTTCTATGATACGGGAAGCCGGTACTCAGATGCGTACCGGCTTTGTGGGAACGCCGTATCTGCTGCATGTGCTCAGCGAGTATGGGCACGGAGATCTGGCGTACGATCTGTTCCTCAGAACTGCTTATCCCTCCTGGCTGTATTCCGTGAACAAGGGTGCGACCACTATATGGGAGCACTGGGACGGGATCATGGAGGACGGCAGCTTCTGGAGCACCGATATGAACTCCTTCAATCATTACGCCTATGGCTCGGTGGCTGACTGGCTGTATGAAAAGGCGGCGGGTATCAGGCCGATAGAAGAGAATCCGGGATTTTCAAAAGTGGTGATCTGCCCGATGCCGGATGAGAGGCTCGGTGGACTTGAAGCCGAGATACATACAAGGAACGGGCTGGTAAGGTCGGCCTGGAGGTATGTGGACGGGCAGGTGAGATACGAGGTCACGGTGGAGATGCCGGCGGTGATCTGCGTGAACGGGAAAGAGAAGAGTGTGGAGGCCGGGACATATACTTTCTTTGGATAAAGGAACACACGGGAACGGTCCTTTTGGAAGACACGGGGACGGTCCTTTTCTGTTCGAATTACCTTGCAACATACCATGTATGATGTCAGGTTCGAACACAAAAGGACCGTCCCCGTGTCTTCCTTTATTCAAAGATTACAAACGACTGGCCGCCCACCTTCAGCACGCCATCTTCGCAGCCGGCGGTGCCGATCTGCCACAGAATGCTGTGACCGGAAAGGTCCAAAGTGACCTCTTTCTCGTTGCTGTCCGGATTCACGGCGATGGTCAGTGAACCGCGGCGATATACGAATGGTTTGCCTGCCTCGCTGCAGACGATCTGCAGATCGCCGGCGGCCTGCAGGTCTGTTTTGCTGTGTCTGAGAGCAAGGATCTCTTTCACCGTATGGAGGAGTGAATCAGGATCGGCTTCACATCCGGCGACTGTCGGCGCATCTTCCGACTCGTCGACCGGAAGGTAGAGATCTTCTTTGTTTCCTGCAGAGAAACCACGATTTTTACTGTTGTCCCACTGCATTGGGGTTCTTGAGCCTGTGCGGTAGTAGCCGCCTTCCTTGGTCGGCAGCTCCTGATAGCGCATGCCGATCTCGTCGCCGTAGTACAGGAACGGGACGCCGGGAAGGGTGAAAATCGTCGCATAGGCGAGCTTGAGTTCGCTCTCGTCCAGGTTATAGCGCGGGCGGATCGTATCATGGTTGCAGGTGATCAGGGAGATGTATCCGAGATCTTTAGTGTCATTGTACCAATCCAGATACTGGTCCAGGAAGCGGTTGATATCGCCGCCTGCATCCTTCTTGAAATAGCTGTGGTCCTCGCTGTCATGGTTGTAGTAGTCGCGCATGAGGGTTGAGTATCCGCTGCCCGGCTCGTTCAGATAAAAATCGCAGTCATAGCCTGCGCGCAGGGCCAAAGAGGGATTGCTCCATTCCGAAACCATTGCCGCTTCCGGGAACTCCAGATCGAGCATGCGGCGAACATCTCTCCAGATGCGGCTTGTTCCGGTCTTCTTCTCGTCATCGTTCTTAACGAGGGAAGAAGCCATATCTACACGGAAACCGTCGCATCCGCGGCTCAGCCAGAAGCGCATGATATCCTTGATCGCTTCCCGCGTCGCAATTGCCGCCGGGTGATTCATCGGTTTCTGCCAGGGCTGATCGACTTTGAAGAAGCCGTAATTGAGGGCGGGCTGGCATTTGAAGAAATTCAGCACATAGGTCCCGCTGCGTTCGCTTTCTCCGCCGATGTAGGGGAAGCCGGGAGCTGCGGCAAAGCAGAAGTCGGTCCAGATGAAACGGTCGGAGTATTCGTTCTTCTCGGCTTTCTGGCTCATACGGAACCACTCGTGTTCCTCGGAAGTGTGTCCGGGGACAAGGTCAAGAAGTACGCGGATGCCTTTTTCGTGAGCAACATTGAACAGTTCGACCAGATCATCGTTCGTGCCGTAACGCGGCGCGACTTTTTTGTAATCGCGGACATCGTATCCGGCGTCCTTGAACGGAGAGTCAAAGCACGGGTTGATCCAGAGTGCGTTGCAGCCCAGTCCTTTGATGTAGTCGAGTTTTGCGATGATGCCCTGAATGTCGCCGATACCGTCACCGTTGGTGTCGTAGAAGGACTGCGGATAGATTTCGTAGAATACTGCGTCGTTAAGCCATTTTGCCGCCATTTTGTAGTTCCCCTTTCGTTGTACGTTTATGTTGATTTACCTTTGACTTGACAGCCCGTTCTGTGGGTTGTTTATTACCGACAAGCAGCGCAGCGGATTGCCGGTAACCTTTGACTTCGCATATATTGCTCTTGTTTGTTGATAATGCTATAATACTCTTTGAGAAACGCGGATTCTTGCAATATAGTCTCATTTACTAACAGAATTCTATGATGTTTAACCGATTTAGTGAGTCCTTTCCTTCAAAAGCGCAGAGGCGTGGGGGGACTTAACCTTGAGGATTGAATTGACATGAGTGAAGAATCATTAACCCTGCAGCGCGCAGGCATAGCACCCGAACAGCGCGAAAAAGTCAGCCATGGCGATATCTTCCTGCCGGTGAACAGCTACCACTGCATCGTGCCGGATACATATACGGAGCTGTCGCTCCACTGGCACGAAGAGATGGAGATCACCCTCATACGGGAAGGAGTCTCAGATTATCGCGTCGGTCAGGATTTTTTCCGTGCGTCCGCGGGCGACCTGATCCTCGTTCCGCCGATGACTTTGCACTCCGCCATGGAGCTGCCGGGCGAGGGGATGGTCTCGGACAGCCTGGTGTTTCACCTCGATTATCTGGGAGCTTCGGAGCAAGACCTGTCCGCCTCGGATTATCTGCGGCCGCTCCTTAGTGGGCAGATGGAGCTGCCGGTGAGGATATGTCAAAACGATTCGCATTATGGGGAAATCAGGGAGGCTTTCCTCGCCGCGCTTGCATGTTTTACGGGGAAGGAGCGCTTTTATGAGCTGCGCCTCAAAGGGCTGCTGATCGACTTGATCTACCGGCTGTTTGTGTCTGGCTATGTGAAACCGCGGGAACATGGAAGCAGAGACAGCGCGAAGAGGCAGCAGATGAAAGAGGTGCTGCGGTTTATCGGAGAACACTACCGGGAGCGCATGTCCGTCGCGGATCTGGCTTCGTATATCGGTTTCTCCGAGAGTTATTTCATGAGCTTCTTCAAGCAGAATGTCGGGATGAGTTGTGTGAAGTATATCAACGAATTTCGTGTGGGAAAGGCGGCGGAGGAGCTCGAAAGCACCGACAGGCCGGTCATGGAGATCGCGCTCGATCAGGGGTTCGAGAATGTTTCTTATTTTAATCTGCAGTTTCGCCGGAGGTTTGGGATGACGCCCAGAGAGTTCAGGGCGTGCTCAAGGTGAAAGTGGGTGAATGGGGACGTTTCTCTTCGACCCATTTTTGCCAACAAAAATGGGTCGAAGAGAAACGTCCCCATTGACCCACATTTATTAGTTATGATACTTTTAAAGCAGAAGGAATTAAGATGTGTTGAAAGCGAATCTTACAGTCCTTCCTGTGAACATGTTAAAGAGTAAGAGCACGCAAATGGAGATGACGTAAATGTTTTATTTTCTGTTAACACCTATACTAACTTACAATTTTATCCTTGTAGCCGCCGCGGTGATCCCGGCAATCGTCCTTATGATCAAGGTCTATAATTCTGACCGGCTGGAGAAGGAAAGCCCGCATATGCTGTGGGTGCTTGTGCGTTCGGGTATCTTTTCGGCGCTCATCGCGCTGGTGCTGGAGCGAATCTTCGGAAGTCTGCTTTCGGCGACGGTGCAGAATCAGGGACTTTATCAGGTGCTGCTCTACTTTGTTGTGGTGGCGTGCTCCGAAGAAGGGGCAAAATACTTTATGCTGAAGAGAACTTCCTGGGACTCGGACGAGTTCAACTGCCAGTTTGACGGTATCGTGTACGCGGTGTTTGTCTCGCTGGGCTTTGCTCTGTGGGAGAATATCAGCTACGTTATGCACTACGGATTTTCGGTGGCACTCATAAGGGCGCTGACCGCCATTCCGGGGCACACCTGCTTTGGCGTGTTTATGGGTCTGTTCTACGGTGTGGCCAGAAAGTTTGAGAACAGGGGAGAGACGGGAAAAGCCTCGCAGTTCAGATGGCTCTCTGTCATTGTACCCGCTGTTCTGCACGGCGCTTATGACTATATTGCGAGCGTGGATGCGGGCACACTGCTTTTTGTGGTGTTTAT
>CAMNGN010000093.1 GCA_946538475.1 uncultured Blautia sp. | reverse complement strand
CGTCCCGCTAACATATCAAACGTCATAATTATCTTTGAGAACCCCGAAAACGCCGCAAAATTCTGCGTCGGCCCCACTGCCTCAAGCCCCGGGCCGATATTATTGAGGGTCGCGGCTATCGCCGTAAAGTTCGTGGTGAAGCTGAAATTGTCGACCGAGATCAGCAGCGTAGAAAACGCGAACACAATGATGTAAACGATCATGAAGATGTTGGTCGCCCGCGTCACTTCGTGCTGAACAACCTTTCCGTCCATCTTGATCTTACGGACCGCATTCGGATGCAGATAGAGCATCAGCTCTTTATAAACACCCTTCACCATGATCACAAAACGCGACACCTTGATACCGCCGCCTGTCGAGCCCGCGCAGGCACCGATGAACATGAGCATGACCAGTATGGTCTTGGAGAACACCGGCCATGCGTCGAAATCCGTCGTGCTGTATCCCGTTGTTGTGATGATCGAGCCGACCTGGAATGCAGCCTGCTGAAATGCATGAAAAACATTATCGAAGAGTGAGGCGGTATTGATCGTGATGGCAATGATGGAGACAGCGATGATGCCAAAATAATAACGAATCTCCTCCACCAGTAAGCCCTGCTTGATCTTCTTCAGCAGAAACAGATAATACACGTTGAAATTGACTCCGAAAAGGATCATGAAAACGGTGATGATGATCTGCTGCAGCGTTGTGTAAGAACCGCAGCTGGCGTTCAGAACACCGAATCCACCGGTACCTGCCGTACCGAACGAAATACAGATCGTGTCAAACAGCGGCATGCCGGTGATGAACAGAAGTACCATCTGCGTGATGGTCATTCCGATATAGATCATGTACAGGATCTTTGCGGTAGCCTGAACCTTTGGCACCAGCCGGCTGACAGAAGGCCCCGGGCTCTCTGCTTTCATCAGGTTCATATGATAACCGCCGGTAAGCGGAACGATGGCCAGGATGAAAACAAGAACGCCCATACCGCCGATCCAGTGGGTGAAGCTTCTCCAAAGAAGCATACAGTGGGGAAGAGCTTCCACGTCAGGCAGTATACTTGCTCCCGTAGTGGTAAAACCGGATACGGTCTCAAACACAGCGTCGATAACGTGCGGGATACTTCCGCTGATGACAAAAGGTACGGCGCCCATGATACTCATGATAAACCAGCTGAGTGCTACGGTTACGAAGCCTTCACGGGCATAAAAAACTTTTTTCTTTGGAGATCTGATCGTCAGCGGAAAGCCGATGGCCAGACATACCGCCATGGTGATCAAAAAGCAGATACCGCTGCGCTCGCGATAAACAAGTGCCGCAGCGCAGGGCAGAAGCATAAGTCCCGCTTCGATTTTCAAAATCCATCCGATGATATAAAAAATGATTGAAAAGTTCATTCCGTCACCTCTTCAGTATGTCAGTAATGTCGCGCAGACCATGATGCGTGGTGACGATGATGACGCTGTCTCCGACCTGGATTTTATCCTGACCACGGGGGATACGTACTTCACCGTGACGGTAGATACATCCGACAAGGAGGTTATCTCTGGTGTTCAGATCTGCCAGTGAAACTCCCGTTGCGGCGGATTCCTCGTTGATGCGGAACTCAAGCGCCTCGGCTTTGTTGTCGAGAATGTGGTAGAGTGTCTCGACATTGCTGCCGATACTGTTCTGCATCGCGCGCACATACTGGAGGATGACGTCAGCCGTGATGTACTTGGGATAGATCACGCTTCCGATATCCAGATCATCGATCACATCGTCAAATGCCAGCCGGTTGACTTTGGCAACGAGCTTGGCATCCGAAAACTTCTTGGCGGAAAGAGCAAGGAAAATGTTCTCCTCATCGATGTTGGTGAGAGTGACGAGAGCCTCTGTATCACGGATGCCTTCTTCCAGCAGAAGCGCACGGTCAGCACCGTCACCGTTGATCACGGTAGCCTCGGGAAGCAGCTCGAGAAGATGCTCACAGCGAGCCGGATCTTTCTCGACGATCTTTACGCCGATCTTCATATCCAGCAGAAGCTTTGCCACATAATAGGAAATGGTGCCGCCGCCGATCAGGATCGCATTCCTTACCTGATGTGTCTTAAGGCCGATCTTTTTGAAGAAAATCGCCGCATTGCGCGGGGTGGACATGATCGACAGCATATCCCCATCCTGTACAACATAATTGCCGTCGGGGATAGTGATCTCTTCCTGACGCTCGGCACCGCAGAAAAGAACATCGCAGCGCAGCCTGTCGGAGATCTGCCTTATCGATAAACCGTCAAGATTAAACTCAGGAAGAACCTTAAATTTAAGCAGCTCGACGCGGCCTCTGATAAAGGTGTCGATCTTTCGGGCAGACGGGAAACGAAGAACTCTGGATATTTCCTGCGCTGCAGCCAGCTCGGGATTGATGAAAAGAGAGATGCCCAGACGTTCTTTGATAAATTCGATCTCCTGGCTGTAGATCGGATTGCGTACACGGGCGATCGTGTGACATTCGCCTGCCTTCTGCGCGATCAGACAGCAGAGGAGATTAAGCTCATCGGACCCGGTAACCGCGATGAGGATATCGGTGGATTCGATTCCCGCTTCCATTAGTGTGTTGATGCTGGCGCCGTTGCCGACGATTCCCATCGCATCGATATCATCACCCAGATCATTGATCTTGCTTTCCTTAATGTCGACAAGGGTGATATCCGTATTTTCCTGCTGTAATTGTTCGGCCAGTGTGCGGCCAACTTTGCCGCAGCCTACGATTATGATATGCATAACTTACCTCTTCTAAAATAATTTATGAAATGCGAGTTTCATTATAGCACTTCTCTATATATAATAAAAGGGCGGTTTTGCTATGAAATCAAAATTTCTTGACAAAATATAATTCGCTCTTTATACTAAAATACTAGCGAAAAAAAGAAGGCATTGATGAGAATCAGCAGCACAGTAAAATGTAATTATAGAACCCGGTTCTCGTCCTTAGGGACAGGAACCGGGTTTTATCAATATTTCGTTTCCGGATGAATCAAAACCCGAAGGAGGAAAGATAAATGACATTATGGGAAGAGCTCAAAGCTCGAGGGCTGATCGCCCAGGTTACAAATGAAGAAGAGATCAGCAAGATGGTGAATGAAGGCAAAGCCACATTCTACATCGGATTTGATCCGACGGCGGACAGCCTGCATGTAGGCCATTTTATGGCGCTCTGCCTGATGAAGAGACTGCAAATGGCCGGGAATAAACCGATCGCGCTTCTCGGCGGCGGTACCGGCATGATCGGTGATCCCTCCGGCAAGACAGACATGCGCAAAATGCTCACCGAAGAGGACATTCAGCACAATATCGCCTGCTTCAAAAAGCAGATGTCCCGTTTTATCGATTTCTCCGACGGAAAGGCCCTCATGGTCAATAACGCCGACTGGCTGATGGACCTCAATTACATCAAGCTTCTTCGTGAGGTGGGAGCATGCTTCTCCGTCAACAAGATGCTGGCGGCAGAATGCTACAAACAGAGAATGGAAAAAGGCCTGAGCTTCCTGGAATTCAACTACATGATCATGCAGAGCTATGACTTCTACAGACTGTTCCAGGATTACGGCTGCAACATGCAGTTCGGCGGCGACGACCAGTGGAGCAACATGCTCGGCGGTACCGAGCTGATCCGCAGAAAACTCGGCAAGGATGCCCACGCCATGACGATCACCCTTCTTCTCAACTCCGAAGGAAAGAAGATGGGCAAAACAGTGTCCGGCGCTGTATGGCTCGATCCCGAGAAGACCAGTCCGTACGATTTCTACCAGTACTGGAGAAACGTGGATGACGCCGATGTCATGAAGTGCATCCGCCTTCTGACTTTCATTCCGATGGAGCAGATCGAAGAGATGTCCTCCTGGGAAGGCAGTCAGCTGAACAAAGCAAAAGAGATCCTTGCCTTCGAACTCACAAGCCTTGTACATGGAGAGGAAGAGGCGAAAAAGGCTCAGGACGCTGCACGGTCCCTTTTCGGCGGCGGCGCTGCTTCTGCGGATATCCCGTCCACTATTCTCGATAAGGTTTTGTTCAACGAGGATAACAAAGTCGATCTGATCAGTGTCCTTGTAAAGACCGGACTGGTTCCCAGCAGGTCCGAGGGACGCCGCGCGATCGAGCAGGGCGGTGTTTCGATAGACGGAAATAAGATCACGGATGTCTTTTATGCGATAGCCAAAGATGCCATTCCCGAGGATGGCCTGCTGGTAAAACGCGGCAAAAAGAAATTCCATAAGATCTTCAAATAATAAATCTGACAGTATAATCCGGGAGGAAAACAAAATGCAGAAATACGGAGTAAACGAGCTTCGTAAAATGTTCCTTGACTTCATGGAGAGCAAGGGGCATCTTATCATGAACAGCTTTTCACTGGTTCCGCAGGGAGACAAGAGCCTTCTTCTGATCAATGCAGGTATGGCACCGCTTAAGCCTTACTTTACCGGCGCCGAAATTCCGCCTCGCAGGAGAGTGGCTACATGCCAGAAGTGTATCCGTACAGGCGACATCGAGAATGTCGGTAAAACAGCCCGCCACGGAACTTTCTTTGAGATGCTCGGCAACTTCTCCTTCGGAGATTACTTCAAAAAAGAAGCTCTCGCCTGGAGCTGGGAGTTCCTGACAGAGGTAGTCGGCCTGGATCCCGACCGCCTGTATCCGTCGGTATATCTTGACGACGATGAGGCTTTTGATATCTGGAACAAACAGATCGGCATCCCGGCAGAGCGTATCTTCCGTTTCGGAAAAGAGGATAACTTCTGGGAGCACGGCGCAGGTCCGTGCGGTCCCTGCTCCGAGATCTACTATGACCGCGGAGAAAAATACGGCTGCGGAAAACCCGGCTGTACCGTAGGCTGCGACTGTGACCGTTACATGGAAGTATGGAACGATGTGTTCACACAGTTCGAGAATGACGGAAACGGAAACTATACCGAACTTATTCAGAAGAATATCGACACAGGTATGGGCCTTGAGCGTCTGGCCGTTGTCGTTCAGGACGTGGATTCCATCTTTGATGTCGACACGATCTGCTCGCTGCGCAACCTGGTGTGCGAAGTTGCCGGAAAAGAATACGGCAAAGTCTATAAAGACGATGTGTCCATCCGTCTGATCACGGACCACATCCGTTCCGCCACATTCCTGATCTCCGACGGTGTCATGCCGACCAATGAAGGCCGCGGATATGTGCTCCGCCGTCTGATCCGCCGCGCTGCCCGCCACGGCAGACTTCTGGGAATCAAAGGCACCTTCCTTGCCACACTGAGCAAAGAGGTGATCGAAGGATCAAAAGCCGGCTATCCGGAGCTCGAAGAGAAGAGAGAGTTCATCCTTAAGGTACTGACCAACGAGGAGAACCAGTTCAACAAGACGATCGATCAGGGCCTTCGTATCCTTGCGGATATGGAAGATGAGATGGCTGCCGCAAACGTAAAGACACTGAGCGGCGAGAATGCTTTCAAGCTTTACGACACCTACGGATTCCCGCTCGACCTCACCAAGGAGATCCTGGAAGAAAAAGGATGCGAGGTTGACGAAGAAGGCTTCCACACCTGTATGGAAGAGCAGAGAGTCAAAGCGCGTGAAGCAAGAGAGACGACCAATTATATGGGCGCCGACGCGACCGTCTACGATCAGATCGACGTTAACGTTACAACCGAATTTACCGGATACAATTGCCTGGAGGGTATCTCCAGGGTGACAGTCCTTACCACAGAGAAAGAGATCGTCGACTCCCTCCTCGAAGGACAGAAAGGTACGATCTTTGTAGAGCAGACACCGTTCTACGCGACGATGGGCGGTCAGCTGGGCGACACCGGCGTGATCGAGACACAGAACGGATCCTTCCGCGTAGAAGAGACGATCAAGCTCCGCGGCGGAAAATACGGCCATGTGGGACAAATGGTCTCCGGCATGATCTCTGCGGGAGACGATGTGCTGCTCAAGGTTGACGTACCTTCCCGCGAGAATACAGAGAAGAACCACAGTGCTACACACCTTCTGCAGAAAGCGCTGAGAAATGTTCTCGGCACACATGTAGAGCAGAAAGGCTCCCTTGTCACTCCCGACCGTCTGCGCTTTGACTTTGCTCATTTCCAGGCGATGACAGCTGAGGAGATCGAGAAGGTAGAAAACATCGTAAATGAGGAGATCGAGGCAGACCTTCCGGTCCTCACCGCGATCATGAGTATTGAAGACGCCAAGAAGACCGGAGCCATGGCTCTGTTCGGAGAGAAATACGGCGATGAAGTCCGCGTGGTCAGCATGGGTGACTTCTCGGTCGAGCTCTGCGGCGGTACACACGTCACCAACACCGGCAAGATCGGACAGTTCAAGATCGTGTCCGAATCCGGCATCGCTGCAGGCGTTCGCCGTATCGAAGCACTCACCGGCAAAGGCGTGATCGAGTATTATCGTCAGCAGGAGAAGATCCTTCTTTCCGCGGCGGCTCAGCTCAAGAGCTCACCTGCCGAGGTAGTAGAGAAGATCGGTCATCTGCAGGCCGAGATCAAATCGCTCTCAAGTGAGAACGAATCCCTGAAGAGCAAGCTTGCACAGAATGCTCTGGGCGATGTCATGGATCAGGTGCAGGAAGTAAACGGTGTCAAGCTCCTGGCCGCAAAGGTCTCGGGCGTGGACATGAACAAACTGCGCGATCTGGGCGATCAGCTCAAGGAGAAAATGGGAGATGGCGTTGTCCTTCTCGTATCGGTCAACGGTGAGAAAGTAAACCTTCTGTCCATGGCTACCGATGCAGCTCAGAAGGCAGGAGCTCATGCAGGCAACCTCATTAAAGAGGCAGCGGCGATCGTCGGCGGAGGCGGCGGCGGACGTCCCGGAATGGCTCAGGCAGGCGGCAAGAAGCCCGAAAACGCCGATCAGGCGGTAGCGGCTGCAAAGTCTATTCTCGAGAAGATGCTTCACTGAGAGAAACGCCAAAACAGGGGTGAAAAGTTTGTCAGATTTTTTCAAAAATTTATTGACGAAATGAGTCCCGGTGATATATAATACAATTCGTGCAATAAAAATACCCGATCAGTTGTATTTAAGCACAAAATTTACAACTGGAGGGAGGTTAGGTGTGAGTCTATGTCAAACGTTATCGTAAAAGAGAACGAGACTTTAGACAGCGCTCTTAGAAGATTCAAGAGAAGCTGTGCTAAAGCAGGCATTCAGCAGGAGATCCGTAAGAGAGAACATTACGAGAAACCGAGCGTTCGTCGTAAGAAAAAATCTGAAGCCGCAAGAAAACGTAAATATAATTAATGTGCGCATTAAATCCCTGGCTGTACAGTCAGGGATTTTATGTGTTATCGGGAGAATTTATGGAAGGTATCAGTGCAGCAAAAAGCGCAGCGCAGGCAGAAAAACCAAAAAGAAAAAGTGTTATTGTCCAGGCTTTGACCCGGGGTGTAAAACTGCTCTTCAACAAGGCATTTTATGTCTTGTTCTCTATGATTCTGCAGATCCTGTGGTGGGGCCTGCTTTTTGTGGTGCTTGCGGCTTATTCACCGTATATCAGTATTGCGGCGGTCGCCGCCTCGATCATCGCTGTCCTTTCCATTGTAAATAAATATATGAATCCCTCCTACAAACTTGCCTGGTCTATCACGATCCTGGCCATTCCTGTATTTGGACTTACCCTTTATCTGCTGCTTGGGAAATCGCGTATCCAG
>CAMNGN010000092.1 GCA_946538475.1 uncultured Blautia sp. | reverse complement strand
AGCATTCCGCCCGGTACCTGATACAGAAGAGTCTTGATGTTTACGCCAAGGTTCTTCGGATTAAGGAGGCCGTTATCCAGACACTCGTCACGGATCGGACGGAAGTAATCTGCGATCTCTGCAAGAAGCTTCTGATCGAATCCTGTGTCGTACGGTGTGCCCTTGAAGGTCTCTACCATAACTTCGGTAGCCGGCTGAGATGTGCCGAGTGCAAACGGAGATATAGCGCAGTCGATCACGTCAACACCTGCCTCTACAGCCTTCAGATATGTCATGGAAGCGACACCTGAGGTGTAGTGTGTATGAAGCTCGATCGGGATCTTGACGGTATCTTTGAGTGCTCCGACAAGCTCGGTAGCCGCATACGGAAGAAGCAGGCCGGCCATATCCTTGATACAGATGGAATCAGCGCCCATTTCCTCGATCTTCTTGGCGGTCTCTGTCCAGTACTCCAGAGTATAAGCATCGCCCAGGGTGTAGGAAAGAGCTACCTGTGCGTGTGCTTTTTCTTTGTTGGTAGCCGTAACTGCTGTCTGAAGGTTACGAAGGTCGTTCAGGCAGTCGAAGATACGGATGATGTCGATTCCGTTTGCGACGGATTTCTGTACGAAGTACTCTACCACGTCATCTGCATACGGACGATATCCGAGAATGTTCTGTCCACGGAACAGCATCTGCAGTTTGGTGTTTTTGAAGCCGTCACGGAGCTTTCTGAGTCTGTCCCACGGATCTTCATGAAGGAAACGAAGGGAAGCATCAAATGTAGCGCCGCCCCAGCACTCTACTGCATGATATCCGACTTTGTCGAGTTTGTCGACGATCGGAAGCATCTGCTCGGTGCTCATACGGGTCGCGATCAGGGACTGATGGGCATCACGCAGAATAGTCTCGACTATTTTTACAGGTTTTTTTGCAATTTCTGCCATAATGATTTCTCCTTATCACAAAACGGATATTATTCCGCAATGAATTATACCCCGAAGATTGCCATGAATGTACCGGCCGCGACTGCGGTACCGATAACACCGGCAACGTTAGGACCCATAGCATGCATCAGCAGGAAGTTTGTCGGATCTGCCTCGGCACCGACCTTCTGTGACACACGCGCAGCCATGGGAACAGCGGAAACACCCGCCGAACCGATCAGCGGATTGATCTTTCCGCCCGAGATCTTGCACATTATCTTGCCCAGCAGGACACCGCCGAACGTACCGAATGCAAATGCCGCAAGTCCAAGAACAACGATCTTAAGAGTAGCGACATTGAGGAATGCCTCTGCACTTGTGGAAGCACCGACAGATGTTCCCAGAAGGATAACAACGATGTACATCATTGCGTTGCTTGCGGTTTCCATCAGCTGTTTAACGACACCGGATTCTCTGAACAGGTTGCCGAGCATGAGCATACCGACGAGCGGAGCTGTTGTCGGAAGGATCATACAAACAACGATCGTGATGATGATCGGGAAGAGGATCTTCTCGAGTTTGGAGACCGGACGAAGCTGATCCATCTTGATCTTACGCTCCTGCTCGGTCGTAAACGCTTTCATGATCGGGGGCTGGATGATCGGAACGAGCGACATGTAGGAATATGCCGCAACGGCGATCGGTCCCATAAGGGTGGTCTGACCAAGCTTTCCTGCGAGGAAAATGGAGGTCGGGCCGTCGGCTCCGCCGATGATGGAGATTGCTGCAGCTGCTTTTCCGTTGAAGCCAAGGAAGATGGCCAGGAAATAAGCAACATAGATACCAAGCTGTGCCGCAGCTCCCAGAAGGAAGCTGATCGGGTTTGCGATAAGGGGACCGAAGTCTGTCATCGCACCGACGCCCATGAAGATCAGGGACGGCAGAATACTGAATTCATCCAGGATATAGAAATAATGAAGAAGACCGCCAACACCGTTCGACATATCTTCCGGTCTTGCCATGATGTCCGGATAGATGTTGACCAGCAGCATACCAAAGGCGATCGGTACCAGAAGCAGCGGTTCGAAATCGTGGCGGATAGCCAGATACAGGAACACGCATGCAACCGCGATCATCAGATAATTGCCCCAGGTAAGGTTAAAAAACGCTGTCTGATGAACCAGGTTGGACAGTGTATCTGTTACATAAGACATCTGATTACCTCCCGTCTTAGTTCATGGTAGCAAGGGTATCGCCGCTCTCAACTGCGGCACCCTCATTCACATCGACGCTCGCCAGTGTACCGTCCTGCGGAGCAACGACCGGGATTTCCATCTTCATGGATTCAAGAACAACGACGGTATCGCCTGCTTTTAATGCCTGGCCGACAGATGCGGAAACCTTGACAACTTTGCCCGGAACAGATGCGGTTACCTTGATGGAACCGCCGCCTGCTGCGGGAGCCGCTGCCTTCGGAGCTGCTTTGGGAGCTGCCTTCGGAGCTGCTTTCGGTGCCGCTGCGGCTGCAGGTGCTGCGCCGTTTGCCACTTCTTCGACCGTTACATCATATGCTGTTCCATTCACAGTAATTGTATAGCTTTTCATTTCAGAATCCTCCTGATTAAAATATTTCTTTTATTTATCTTCTTGAACGGCCCGCTCTGCGAATGGAACGTACCACAAATCCGTCAGGCGTAGTGCCTTCAGCTGCTGCGATCGCTGCCGCGATTACTGCTACCAGCTCCTGATCATCGGTTTCTTCTACGTATTCCGGTTCCGGTGCAGCTGCGCGTACAGGTGCGGGAGCTGCCTCCTCAACCTGTTTCTTCTTGCTGCCGTTCGGAATGTACTTGAACAGGGAAATAACAAGGCTCAGGAAGATCAGCATAAGGAATACTGTTCCGAGACCCATCAATGTGTTAAGGCCTGCTCTCTCCAAGGTGACCGACATGGGATAATTGACATTGATCGCCAGCTCGGTCGGGGTCATATTCTGGTCGAATGTGTAGACGAAATCGGCATCATGTTTCTCGAACTGTACGTTCTGAGTCGCGATGTATGTCTTGTCTTCGCCTTCTTCTACCGTTACTGTCGTTTCGGCGTCAGCCTTGCGCTCGCCCAGTTCTTCCCTGACACCTTTCCAGGCTTCTACTGCAGTCTTGGAAAAGCCTTCTCCATATTGAATGTTCTGCTCTATCTCCTCATCGGTCATGCCGGTAAGGACACTCGTCAGATCGCTGTCGAGGCTCTGCTCGAGATACTGCTTAACATATTCAGCCTGACTTACGTGAGCCGCCGCTGCGGTTTCTTCCGCCGGAGCTGCTTCTTCCGCCGGAGCCTCTTCTTCAGTTCCTGCGACTTCGGCTTCGCTCTCGTCAAACTCTTCCGTGCCGGCGGGTTCTTCCTCCGTCACGATCTCAACGACTTCTTCTTCAGCCTCTTCGGTCGCTGCGGCAAATGCGGATGCGCTGCCGGCCAGAGTCAGCGCGGCTGCCAGAGCGATGGCTGCAGAGAAGCTTGAAAATCTGAAATTTTTACGTCTCATATGCCACACCTCGCTTAAACGGAACTATGCTTTTTGGCCGGGCGGTCTTCTGTCTTGGTATAGAGCATCTCAAATGCGGCGATCACATGTTTACGTGTATCCGCAGGTGCGATGATCGTATCTACATATCCTCTTGCTGCCGCGGAAGAGATTCCGGACTGAAGTGCCTGATATTCCGCTGCTTTTTCTCTCTGAGTTGCGGCATCAGCGTCGGCATACATGATCTTGGCTGCCATCTGTGCATCCATCATGCCTACTTCTGCGCTGTCCCATGCGAAGATCGCATCGGCGCCGAGAGATTTGCTGTTCATTACGATGTATGCGCTGCCGTAAGCTTTGCCGGTGATCACGTTGACTTTCGGTACGGTTGCGTCTGCGAAAGCGCGAACGAGAGATGCGGCTGCAGCTGCGATGTTCTTCTCTGTGCATACGGTTGCCTTGAATCCACAGGCATTTGTGAGTGTAAGGACAGGGATGTCAAACGCGTCGCAGAATTTTACGAAGGATGCTGCTTTCTTTGCGCCGCGGGCGGAGATGGTTCCGTCGAATGTCTCGGCTTCTTTGCCTTCTTCGTCGAAGATCACGCTGCGGTTTGCCACTGCGCCGACTACTGCACCGTTAAGACGCATGAAGCCTGTCACCATGTCTTTGCCGTATGCCGGGCAGGTCTCAAAGAAGTCCTGATTGTCGGCGATGCGGGAAAGTGCGAGGGATGCGTCGGAGATGCATGCTTCGATATCATCGACGGTTCTGTTCAGATCGTCTGTGCACTCTTCGAAGGATTCGTCTTCGCAGTTGGAGGGAAGCAGGGAAACAAGTCCGCGGATCTTTTCGATCACTTCGTCTTCGCTGCCGCATCCGTCGACGATGCCGGTCTCTGCACTCTGGAATTCTGCCGATGCGGTATCGCATTTAGATACGTGGTTTCCTTCAAGAGCGTTGGGAGTGTTGACAAACATTCTGCCGTTTTTCTCTTCGATGAAAGTAAAATCGGTCATTGCAGAAAGGACAGCCATTGCGCCGCCGCAGGTTCCGAAGATACCGGTGATCTGAGGAATGATTCCGGAGGCGAGTGCTGATTTCATATAGATGGAGCCGAATGCTTCCAAAGCGTCGGTAGCTTCCTGAAGACGGATGCCGGAGCAGTCGACGAGGCCGATGATCGGGGCTCCTGTTTTTCTTGCCTGATCATACAGTCTTGTGATCTTGCGGGCGTGCATCTCTCCGACGGATCCTCCGAGCACCGAGGCATCCTGGCTGTATACGTAGACAGGGTTGCCGGCGATGAGGCCGTAGCCGGTGATTACACCGTCTGAAGGCGCTTTGTTTTCAGTTATGTTGAAATCTGTCGATCTGGCTGTGACGGCCGCGCCGATCTCAACAAAGCTGTTCGCGTCGAGCAAGGATTCGATTCTTGCCGCCGCTTTACTTTGTGCTGCATTACTCATTATTGTATGCCCTCCATTTGAAATATAGATAAAAAACATAGCAGGCGCTGTCAGGCGCTTACTATAAAACCAAAAACAGCCGATTATAATTATAAGTACCTGTGAGAAAAATGTCAAGATTAGATGCCCCTGTAGTCAAGGTTCCATCTGGCGGAAAGTTTCATCCCTTCATCCGGATCTTTTGCCATGTGATACAATATCTTCAGCTCATAGGCTGCTTCGGGGATAGTCTCGTCCAGAATATGCACCAGTTTCCGTACGGGGATCTCCGCCTCAGGAGCTGCCTTATGTCTCATAAAATAATCCGTAAGCTTTTCGGCATTATGCTTGCCCGCCAGTGATGCAAGACGATACAGCCGCTGTCTCCGCTTTCCCCCGTCATGGCACACCATGTAGTTAGTGATCCATTTCATAAAATGAAGCGTAATATAAATGTTGAATGTACTGATCTTCGGTATAGCACGATGGATCACTTTCGCGTATCTCCACTTTGGTATGACCACGTCCGACGGATAGTAGGTATAGGGATCTCTGCCCGTAACTTCCATCAGATACCGGTCGAGTTCTTTTTCGAGCAGCGTATGCGAAATTACCTTTTCCGCTGCCATCTTGTTGACGAACGGATGCGCGGCGGAGTCCAGCATGTAGTGGCAGGCGAAGCCAAGGATGTAGGCGAGCAGTTCTTCGTCGCCGGTCTCCCGGATCAGTTTGATGTTCTTCTCAAAATAATCCGCGGCAGCTTCGTTGTGCATTTTTACGCCATGGCTGCTCACCGGGTTTTTGGATATCAAAAAATAAAACAGAATATCGGGCCCGTGGAGACCTATGCGGTATAGGTCTTTGTGAGCCCTGATAGTCTGTCTTATCTCGCGAGGCAGCTGCTTATACACTCTTCTTCCAAAATAATCATGCGTGTAGGTTGTCGGCATATATACCCCCCTCTTTAATTTTTACACATCCAGCTTCATCGAGATCTCTTCTTCCGCTTCGGCTTTAAAGTCTGCCAGGCGGACCGGATCGGGAGCCGGCAGTTCATCTATGTTCTCCACGCCGAAGGAGCGGAGAAACTCTTCGGTCGTGCCGAAAAGGATCGGTCTGCCGGGCGCGTCCAGACGGCCAAGCTCGGTTACCAGATCGTATTCGACAAGCTTGTTAACCGCATGGTCGCATTTGACCCCGCGGATCTTTTCGATCTCTGCTTTGGTGACCGGCTGTTTGTAGGCGATGATCGAGAGGGTCTCGAGCATGACCTCGGTCAGGACCGGTTTCTGCGGATGCATGGCTATGTTGATCAGATATTCGTAATATTCTTTCTTGGTGCAAAGCTGACAGGAATTTTCCAGAACGATGATCTGAATTCCACGCTCTTCTTTTTTATAGTCCTCGGACATTTCGGAGACGATGCGGCGAACCTCTGATGTCTCTGTCTCCAGTGCTTTTCCGATAGTCTGAAATTCCACCGAATTGCCCATCGCGAAGAGGATCGCCTCGATCGCGGCCTTCGCTTTTTTAGTTTCCAATACAATAACCTCTTTCTACTACTCCTCCGAAAATTCCGTCAGGTTCTTCCAGGTATCGGGGTCGTCCAGCACTTCCACCTGAATGTCACCGAACAGGGTTTCCTGGTCCACGTGGATATGGCCCATCTTCATCAGTTCCAGGATGGAGAGGAATGTCACGACCATCTGGGTCCTGGATGACTGCTTTGTGAGAAGGCTGCGATACGAAAAACGCCGGTTCTTCTTGGCGTAAGCCTTCATCTCCAGCATTTTGTCCGAGAGCGAGACTTCTTCTTTTTCGATCTTGCCGAAGCGGCTTCTGATCGGGTCTACTTTGTCCTCGCGGCGCCGCAGCACCGATTTGAAGATCTCATTCAGTTTTTCGAGGGTGAGACCTGCCAGCAGTTCCTGCGGGTCGACCGGTTCGCGGTAGAGAAGTACTTCTCCCGGAAGCTGCTGTTCTTTGAAGAAATGGCCCGAAGCACTGTCCATCCTGTCTTTCAGGTCGTAGGACAAAGATTTGTACAGTTTGTACTCCAGCAGTTTCTGTACCAGTTCTTCGCGGGGATCCTCTTCTTCGCCTTCTTCGTTTACTTCTTTTGGAAGAAGCATACGGCATTTGATGTCGAGCAGTGTGGCGGCCATGACCATGAATTCGCTCATCACGCCGAGGTCCTCTTCTTCCATCGAGTGAAGGTAGTCCATATACTGTTCGGTGATCTCAACTATCGGTATATCGAAGATATCTATTTTGTTTTTGTCGATCAGATGAAGCAGAAGGTCCAGAGGGCCTTCAAACTCACTGAGTTTAATGTCAAGTGCCATATTATTTCACATGTTCCCGTGCCGTTCCTCAGGTCTCCGGCTTCAGCGTTATCGTGACAAGTTCTCTCGGATTGTTGAACCTGAGAGGCAAAGAATGGTCTCCCAGCCCCGCTCCTGTTATGAGGGTCTGTTTTCCATGATAAAAATCGCCGCAGCAGTATCCCGGAAAGGGAATCAGCTGTGGGCTCATTGCGCCGTGATGCGAATCGAATTTCAGGATCCCTCCGTGGTAGTGGCCGCAGAGCGTGAGATCTGCGCCCCATTCAAAATACCGGTCTGCATACAGCGGGGTATGCGCCATCAGGATACTGAACGTTCTCTTTTCCGGGTCCCCGAGTACTCTTTCGATCGTTCCGGGTTTTAAACAAGGCGGAAATGGCCTTCTGTAATACCTGACGGGCAACGTAAATCCATAGATATCTATGGTCTGATTTGTCATTATATACGAAATATGGCGATTATGCAACAGCCT
>CAMNGN010000091.1 GCA_946538475.1 uncultured Blautia sp. | reverse complement strand
TGAAGAACAAATGCGGGTGCCTACCGGGATATCTCGATAATTAAGGGGGTGGAACGAGGAACCGTCCCCGTGTTCCACGGAAATATTGCAAAAAATGCACAACACATGTTGCGGAATCCGGCTGTATCGTGGTATAATATGACTACATAAATGGCCTGTAACCAAAAATAACTCAAATCACAACAGGCAGAGAGGGAGGCAAAAATATGAAAAAATTTCTTTCAGTAACACTTGCTGCAGCTATGATTGCCGGTATGGCTACCGCTGCTGTTCCCGTTTATGCAGACTCTGACATCAGAGTTGCCATGGTAACCGACTACGGTGATATCACCGACCAGTCCTTCAACCAGACCACCTACGAAGCAGCCAAAGCATGGTGCGAGGAGAACGGTGTAGACTTTACCTATTACAAACCGAGCGGCGACTCTACAGCAGACCGTGTATCCATGATCGAGAAAGCCTGCGAAGATGACTACAATGTTGTCGTAGTTCCGGGCTATGCATTCGCAGAAGCAATCGTAGAGACCGCTGAAATGTATCCGGATGCCAAATTCGTGGCACTGGATGTTTCCCAGTATGATCTTGACACCGCAGCCGGAGAAGAAGGCTATGCACTTGACAACGTCTTCTCGGCAGTATATCAGGAAGAGATCGCCGGCTACATGGCAGGCGTTGCAGCCGTAAAGATGGGCTACACCAAGCTCGGCTTCCTCGGCGGCATGGCTGTTCCGGCAGTTATCCGTTACGGATACGGCTTCGTACAGGGCGCTGACGCTGCTGCAGCCGAGATCGGCGCAGAAGGCGTAGAGATCAACTACGCATACGGCAATCAGTTCTATGGCGATGCTGATATCACCGCAGCCATGGATACCTGGTATCAGGGCGGAACAGAAGTCGTCTTTGCATGCGGCGGCGGTATCTATACATCTGCTGCAGAAGCTGCTGCAAAGGTTGACGGCAAAGTCATCGGTGTAGACGTTGATCAGGCCGGCATCATCGACGGACAGTATGGCGATGGCATGACCGTTACATCCGCTATGAAGGGCCTCGGCGCTACCGTTGATACACTTCTTACCGCCATCCTGAATGACGAGTGGGATAACTACGGCGGACAGGTTCAGAACCTTGGCCTTGTTTCTGCTGATGATCCGGCAGCAAACTATGTGCAGCTTCCGATCGAGACCACACAGTGGAACGACACCTTTACCCAGGACGATTATGCGGCGCTTGTTGCAAGCATTTTCAATGGCGACATCGAAGTTTCCAACGATACTTCTGCTGAACAGCCGACAGCTGAGAATGTTACCGTGAATTTCCAGGGCAACATCAAATAATTGCTGACAGTCACGACCGGCAGATTCATTTCTGCCGGCCGTTTTGACGTATAAGGGACGTCTTTAGTGAAAGGAGGGACTACTTTGAGCGAATATGCTATTGAGATGCTGCACATAACCAAGCGTTTCCCCGGCATCATAGCAAACGACGATGTCACTATTCAGCTTAGAAAGGGTGAGATCCACGCTCTGCTGGGAGAAAACGGAGCAGGAAAATCCACCCTGATGAGCGTTCTTTTCGGTCTGTATCAGGCTGAGGAGGGTGTCATCAAAAAAGATGGAAAAGAAGTTAAGATCACCGACCCGAACGTAGCCAACGATCTGGGCATCGGCATGGTTCACCAGCATTTTAAACTGGTGCAGTGCTTCTCGGTCCTGGACAACATCATTCTGGGTGTCGAAACCACAAAGAACGGTTTCCTGCAGAAGGATGAAGCGCGTAAGAAAGTCATGGCTCTGTCGGACAAATATGGCCTGAGTGTCGATCCCGACGCCCTCATCGAGGATATCACCGTAGGTATGCAGCAGCGTACCGAAATTCTGAAGATGCTCTATCGTGACAACGAAGTCCTGATCTTCGACGAGCCGACCGCTGTTCTTACGCCACAGGAGATCGATGAGCTGATGATCATCATGAAGAGCCTGGCAGCAGAGGGAAAATCGATCCTGTTCATCTCCCACAAGCTGAACGAGATCATGACCGTGGCAGACCGCTGCAGCGTTCTTCGCCGCGGTAAATACATCGGCACCGTGGACATCAAAGGGACCACGCAGGAAGAGCTGTCCCGTATGATGGTCGGCCGTGATGTTCAGCTGGTTGCCGAAAAGGCAGAAGCTCAGCCGGGCGAGGTCATTCTGGAAGTCAACAACATGACGGTGGCGTCCAAAGCGCATCACAACAACGCCGTCAAGAATGTCTCCTTCAAGGTGCGTGCGGGCGAGATCGTCTGTATCGCAGGTATCGACGGAAACGGACAGACCGAGCTGGTTTATGGCCTCACCGGACTTGAACCGCTGGCTTCGGGAAGCATCAAGCTTTGCGGGAAGGAGATCAGCAAGGATACGATCCGTCAGCGTTCCGATAAGATGAGTCACATTCCCGAGGACCGTCACAAACACGGACTGGTCCTGGATTATTCTCTTGAATACAATATGGTCCTGCAGCGTTACTGGCAGCCCGAATTTGTGTCCGGCCTTGGCTTCCTCAAACGCGGGCCGATCCGCCAGTATGCGGAGCGCCTGATCGAGGAGTTCGACGTGCGTTCGGGCCAGGGCCCCATCACCATCGCCCGCAGTATGTCCGGTGGTAACCAGCAGAAGGCCATCATCGCCCGTGAGCTGGACAAAGACCCGAAACTTCTGGTGGCGGTACAGCCCACAAGAGGTCTTGATGTCGGCGCGATCGAAAATATCCACAGCCAGATCATCGCCCACAGAGATAAAGGAAACGCGGTCCTTCTGGTCTCGCTTGAACTGGAAGAAGTCATGAATGTTTCCGACCGTATCCTTGTCATGTACGAAGGCGAGATCGTAGGTGAGGTCGATCCCAAGAAGACGACTACAGAAGAGCTCGGTCTTTACATGGCAGGTGCCAAGAGAGAGAAGGTGACAGCATGAATGAGAAAAAGAGCATCCTGAAAAATGAAGGTTTCCAGGCCATTCTGGCTGCCCTTATCTGCATCGTGGTGGGTCTTCTGGTCGGATTCATTGTTCTTCTGATCATCAACCCCGCCGGTGCGTGGGACGCCATCGTGGCGATCATGCAGAATTTCATGACCCGTTCGAGCGGCCCCGCAAGGCTTAAGAACCTGGGAAATACACTGGTAAAAACTTCTCCGCTTCTGATGTGTGCGCTTTCCATCAACTTCTGCTATAAAGTTGGTCTGTTCAACATCGGAGCTGCCGGCCAGTATGTTGCCGGCGCCGGCATGTGCCTGTACGCAGGTCTGGCATGGAAGCTTCCGTGGTTTATGTGCGTGATTCTTGCCATCGTGGCAGGCGGTCTTTTCGGAACCATCGTCGGATTCCTGAAAGCTTACTGCAATGTTAACGAAGTTATCTCCGGTATCATGCTGAACTGGATCGGTCTGTATCTGGTCAACATGCTGCTCTCCGGCGTTAAGGAGCCATCGAGCCCGTATACGCTTAAGCTTTCTTCCGTGAACCCGGGAGGAATCCTGCCGTCTCTCGGCATGGGAGCGTTCTTTGCAAAGAATAAGTACGTGACCATCGCGATCCCCCTGTCGGTCATTATTGCTGTCGTGGTTTGGGTCGTTCTGAACAAGACAAAATTCGGCTACGAGCTGCGTGCGACCGGTTTTAACAAAGAAGCGGCTAAGTATGCCGGAATGAATGAGAAGAAGAACATCATCCTCACCCTTATGATCGGCGGTATCCTTGCCGGTCTCGGTGCTTCGTTCTTCTATCTGAGTGCGATCGAGGAGTGGTCGGTAACGCAGTCTTCGGTTCCTGCCATGGGATTCAACGGCATCGCCGCTACTTTCCTGGGAGGTCTGAATCCTATCGGAACGATCTTCTCATCCTTCTTTATTCAGCACATTACGCTTGGCGGTTCCGAGATCGACATGAGCGTGTATCCGTCTCAGATCTCCGATCTGATCTCGGCAATCATCATTTATCTGTGTGGATTTGTTCTTTTCTTCAAGCTTGTGATGAACAAATCCGGTTCCGGGAAAGGAGGGCATAAGAAATGATCCTTCTGATTCAGTATACTCTTATTTTTGCTTCCGTTCTTTCCCTGGTTGCTTTGGGAGGATGTTTCTCGGAGCATTCCGGCGTTATTAACCTGGGCCTTGAGGGCGTTATGGTTATCGGTGCGCTGGGCGGTGCGTTTACGATGAAGGGCCTGGCAAATGCTCCGGCTATCGTCATCGTGCTGGCGGTTATTATTATTTCGGCACTTTCCGGTATGGTATATACGGTGCTGCTTGGCGTGGCCTGCATCAATTTTAAGGCGGACCAGACGCTGGTAGGTACGGCGCTGAATATTCTTTCTACCGCAGCGGCTACCGTTATTGTCAAGGCAGTCAACATGCATGAGAATCCGGACAACGTTTCTTCGACCATTCAGTATGTGAATGCGAAGAAGGCTTTCATCGTTAAGCTTGGCAAGTTCGAGTTCAACTGGTTTATGCTGGTTGCTGTGATCGCGCTGGTCTGTGCGTATGTTGTTCTTTACAAGACACGTTTCGGCCTTCGTCTGATGGCCTGCGGTGAGAATCCTCAGGCGGCTGACAGTGTCGGTATCAATGTTTATAAGATGCGCTGGTCGGGCGTTCTGCTTTCGGGAATCCTTGGCGGTATCGGTGGTATCGTGTATATCACTGCCGGCGTTTCCGAGTGGAAGTTTGAGACAGGTGTCGCGGGCTTCGGTTTCCTGGCTCTGGCCGTTATGATCTTTGGTCAGTGGAAACCGGTGAATATCGGTCTGGCAGCTCTTCTGTTCGGTTTCTTCCGTGCGCTGTCGAACGTGTATTCCGGCTTCGATTTCCTGGCAGCGCTCAAGATTCCGGGCTCTGTCTACAACATGATGCCTTATCTGATTTCGCTGATCGTTCTGGCGTTCACATCTAAGAATTCCAGGGCGCCGAAGGCGGAGGGTATTCCTTACGATAAGGGCTCGAGATAATTTTAATTATGAGGGGCAAGACAGGGGACGGTTCTCTGTCTTGCCCCCTTTTTCCTTCCGGTTGTGACAGACCGCCCGCCATAAAAGGCCACCGCCCTTAGACACATCAGTCTAAGGGCGGTGGCCTCTTTTTACTCCGTGCGGAGTGCCGTCACCGGATCCTTCCGCGCGGCTTTCCCTGCCGGAATAAACCCGGCGATCACGGTCAGCACCATACTCAGGATGATGAGTATCGCCGCGCTCTGTGGCGGCAGTGACGCGCTGATCGAGTCGGTCTCGGCGTAGGTGTGCACCACATGGTTGATCGGGATGAGCAGCAGCAGTGAGATGAGAATGCCCATCGTGCCGGAGAACAGCCCGATCAGGAAGGTCTCGGCGTTGAACACGTGCGAGATATTCCTCTTTGAGGCACCGATGGCGCGCAGGATACCGATCTCTCTGGTCCTCTCCAGAACGGAGATGTAGGTGATGATCCCGATCATGATGGAAGACACGATGAGCGAGACCGCCACAAAAGCGATCAGGATGTAGGTGATCGCGTTTACCATCCTGGTGACGGAGGACATCAGCAGTCCGACGTAGTCGGTGTAAGTGATCTTGTCTTTTTCCTCCGCTGCCTCGTTGTATTTTTCGATACAGTCGGTGATACCGTCCTTCGCCTGGAAGGTATCGGTGTAAATGTTGATGGTGGAGGGGCTTTCACGGTCCACGGCTCCGAAAGCGCGCATGTTGCTCTCGTAAGAGCCGTTGTTGGTCATGGTGTTCAGGAAATCCAGGGCTGTGCCGGTATTGAAGTTGGTTCCGCCTTCGCCGAAGGCTTTGCCGGTCAGCAGATTCTGCTCGGGATTCGCCTGCTGCTCCGTAACGACTTCGCTCTTTTCGGTGTAGTCGATGATGTAGTCCGTGAGCGCCTTGGTGTAGGCGAGCGGTGTCCAGATGAACGAGACGCTGATGTCGTCGGTCTCTGCCGGGCGGATGATGCCGGAAATGTGCAGCTTCAGCGCGTTGTCTGCAATATCGCTCATCTTCGAAGCGTCGGAAGCGACGGATGCCCATACACCGTCCTCATCTTTTTGATACTCGTCGCACGCGGGGATCAGATACAGGTCCTTCGCGCAGATGTCCGCGTACTCAAAGCGCTGTACGTCCGGTGTCTCGGCTGTGCTCTCGGAGAGCTGCATCAGAAATTCATGATAACTCTCGGAGGGCAGAAGTCCCAACTCGTAGAGTGTGGTAAGCTGTACTTCATTGCGGCGGTCAAGGACCAGGACCACTTCGTCATAGGAGTCGGGCCATTCACCGTAGACCAGATCATAGGTGTCGGTGACTGCTTTGCTGATGAGATTGTCGCCGTTTCCGGGAAGGAGCTCCTGGAAATTACCTACGCTTCGGTTGTTCGAAAAGTAGGAACTGCCGCCCATCATGGAAGTATTCTGCTCGGATGCTCCCTGCAGATCGACGCCGTCCGTATTGACCAGAACACCGTCCGGGTCGCGCGAGAATACATCGAACTTGACGTTGTAGGAGTAGACGATGCCGCTCTCACCGATGTACTTATGAATATCATTTTTCGGATCGTCCAGATATTCTTTAAACTTTTTCAGGTTGTTCTGCGTGAGACTGGAGGTGAAGGTGCTGGCCATCTCGTACATGATGTTATCGGAGTAGACCGCATCCATATCGTGGTCGGGCTCGCCTTCCCAGCGGTCCTCCATATTCTCGGTGTTCATGAAGCTCGACAGGTCGATGGCCTGCGATTCGATCGTCACAGGGTACGAAGTCATCGTTTTTCGCTGAATGTCGGTGATGTAATTGTTGACGCCCGTCGAGAACGACAGGATCAGCGCGATGCCGATGATGCCGATCGATCCCGCAAATGCGGTGAGGATCGTCCGGCCTTTTTTTGTGCCCAGATTGTTGAGGCTTAAGGAGAGGGCGGTGCGGAAACTCATGGAAGCTTTGCCGAAGTTTCTGTGCTCACCTTCGACAGTCTCGCTTTCTTCGTAGGGATCTGTGTCATCAACGATCCGCCCATCCTGCAGCCGAACGATACGGGTGGCGTATTTGTCGGCCAGCTCGGGGTTGTGAGTGACCATCACGACCAGGCGGTCCTTCGCTACTTCCTTGAGGAGTTCCATGACCTGCAGGCCGGTTTTGGTGTCGAGCGCGCCGGTCGGCTCATCGGCCAGAAGAATATCGGGGTTGTTCACGAGCGCCCTGGCGATCGCCACACGCTGCATCTGACCGCCGGACATCTGGTTGGGCTTTTTGTGGAGCTGATCGCCGAGGCCTACATCCTCGAGAGCCTTCGTTGCTCTGGCTCTCCGCTCGGCGCGGGAGATGCCCGAGATGGTCAGGGCGAGCTCAACGTTGGCCAGGACGGTCTGGTGGGGGATCAGATTGTAGCTCTGGAACACAAAGCCGATGGTGTGGTTGCGGTAGGAGTCCCAGTCCCTGTCTTTGTATTTGCGGGTGGTAACGCCGTTGATCACCAGATCGCCCGAGTCGTAGCGATCGAGCCCGCCGACGATGTTGAGCAGTGTGGTCTTACCCGAGCCGCTGGGCCCGAGGATCGCGACAAACTCGTTATCCCGCAGCGTGAGCGAGATGTGGTCGAGGGCGGTCTGGACGAGGTTCCCCGTCTTGTATTGTTTGCAAATGTCTGTCAGTTTCAGCATAAAAATTGCACTTCCTTAACCTGAGTATCTGGCATCTTCATATCTG
>CAMNGN010000090.1 GCA_946538475.1 uncultured Blautia sp. | reverse complement strand
CTAAAAAAGTAAAGCATACAAGGGATTCGTCCCATCGCCGGAGGCGATTTGCATGGACGAATCCGTTACTATTCACAGTCTTCGGACTGTGAATAGTAACAGTATTCAAGATTTGGTATGGACGAAAAACAGAAGAGGGGTTATACTCAAATCAGAAAAGAAATTATGCGGAAGTTGGATATACGAGAATTTAAGGACAGGAGGAAGACCGTGAAAGAGCAAAAAATTCAGAAGAAGATCGGCGATATTCTGCAGAGCGAAATAGCGAGTGCCGTGTTTTTCATTATACTGGGGCTTTGCTTTCTTGCCGTTCCGGTACAGACCGTAGATGTGATCTGCAGGATCATCTTTGGCGTCCTGCTCATATTTGCAGGCCTCTTCAATATTGCGATGTATCTTGTCGACGGAGTCAGAACCACCGTGTTTAACATGTTTGCCGGTGTGATCGTGCTGGTGCTCGGCTGGTTTATGTTTGAAAATCCGCAGATTGTGGTCAAACTCCTTCCGAGGCTGCTGGGTGCGCTGGTCATCGTGGACAGCGCATGGCAGATCCGCGCGGCATTCAGACTGAAAAAGAGGGAGATAAGCAGCTGGAACACGTTCCTCATCGCAGGGATCCTGTGCGTTATCCTTGGAATAATCATGATCGTCAATCCGTTTCAGACGGTCAGAAGAACGATCCTCTTCTCGGGCATCATATTCCTTGTGAACGGTGTGCTGGATATCGTATTCTACCTCATTCTCCGAAAACATAAGGTTCCGGTACCCTCCGAGCCCGTGCAGGGAGTGACACCCGATGTCCCGCCTGTACCCGGCACAGAGCTCGTACCCGGCGCAGGTCATCACGGCTTTTTCCACAGTGAGCCGGAGATGCACACTTCATTCGGGGAACCGCCGGCTGAGAATGATCCTTTTACAGCGGAGCAGAACAGCACGGAATTCGGCAAGAATGACGAAATACTGGAAGAATGGAAGGATTGAGACTGCTGAATACAGAAAAAGCAAAGTGGTCGGTCTGGGACTTCTCGGGGGTATATGAAAATCTTTCATATCCCCCGCGGTCCGGACCGGCTGTTCATTTAGACCTGTCCGGTATAAGCGGAACCAACTGCTACTGTGACGATGAAGCGGCAGCACAGATACGTGAAAGAATGGTATCGTCACCGGAGTGCCCGGTCCGCTTTATCGATTCAGGAAATTATCATTATATGACCAATCTGTTTTTGCGGGGAATGACCCGCAGATTTATTCTGGTCGTGTTTGACAATCATACAGATATGCAGCCGCCTGCCTTTGGAGGGCTGCTTTCCTGCGGCGGGTGGCTCGCCGATGCAGTCATGCGTTTTGAAAATCTTTGGGAAGTGTGGCTGATCGGCCCCGATGAGGAAGCCTTTTCCGCTGTCCCCGGGGAGCTTAAAGAAAAAGTCCGGTTCCTCAGCCGAGAAGAGCTCGCTGCGTACAGGGCAGGGGGCAGGTTTGATGCGGAAGCCGGGAGGTGGTTCTCCCGTAGAGAGATTCCGGCGGGAGATGAAGCGCCCGATCGTATCTACGTATCCATCGACAAAGACATCCTTTCCGAAGAATACATCTCAACAACCTGGAGCATGGGAGATATGTCCTCGGACGAGCTGCTGCGGATGCTGGAACTGTGTCTCTCCAAAGCCCGTGAAAACGGCCTGCTGATTGCCGGGATAGATATCTGCGGAGAAGCAGAGCCGAACGATACCGCCGGCTGTACGAAAAGCAGTACGGTCAACCATGCATTACTGGGTTTTTTAAGGGCTGCCGGTTATATTTGATTTATAGGAGCTGTAGAATGAAGAATGAACTTCTTCACATCGGTCCGCTTACCGTGTACGGTTACGGACTGATGATCGCATGCGGTGTGCTTGCGGCATATATCACAATCGAATACAGAGCAGGAAAAGCAGGAATGGAAAAAGAACACGTCTTCCCGCTGTTCCTGTGGAGTCTTGCCGGCGGTTTCCTGGGGGCCAAACTGGTGTTCCTGATCACAGAGTGGAAATATTTCGTGCGCGATCCCCTGAACTATCTGATCTATTTCTCAGACGGCTTCGTGGTCTACGGAGGAATAATCCTGGGCGTGCTGACGGCATATCTCTACTGCCGTACGAACCGCCTGGATTTCTCCAAATGGGCCGACCTGTGTCTCCCCTCCGTGGCCCTGGCCCAGGGCTTCGGAAGAATAGGCTGCTTCCTGGCGGGCTGCTGCTACGGAAAAGAAACCACCTCAGCCCTCGGGATAACCTTCCATCATTCCGAGTTCGCCCCCAATAATGTCCCCCTGCTCCCAACCCAGCTGATGTCCTCCATCCTGAACTTCCTGCATTTTTTTCTACTTTTGGCGATATCCCGTTATTCAAAAAAACCGGGAACAGTAGCAAAACTGTACCTCCTGCTTTACAGCATAGGCCGCTTCCTCCTGGAATATCTCCGCGGCGACATCGAACGAGGAAATATAGGCCCTCTCTCCACCTCCCAATTAATAGCAATCCTGGTCTTTATCTGCACAATGTGTTGGATACTTGTAGAAAAACAAAAGAAAAAATGAAACACAACGACGGTTCTTTGGCTCAAAGAGAGCCATCACTAATGACCAATATAAGAAATATAAAACACGGGGACGGTTCGCAGGAACCATCCCCGTGTTCCATATAGATGCAAAAATCTGATTCAAAAAAAAGCGTGCCCGGAGGGGGTGGGGGTGTCGGGGGTTGCCGGGTGCCGGTGGCACCCGTTTGGCAACGACCGGAGCGGAGCGGAGAGGGAGGAGCGGGCTTCGCAACTCTGAGCGGGTCCCCTCCCCTGACAAAAAAGCGGGAGCTCGAGGGGGTCCCCCCCTCGACGACGCGAAAGCAACCCTTATTTACGAGAAGCAAACCTAGGAAGTCCATCATCCCCCATAGGGATTTCCACCGTCCCCTGAATCAACGGCATCGCATACTCCACAAACTCATCCGTCACATCCGTCCCGTCAGCCGCGATCCACTCCGCCGGCACCGGCTTCTCCTTATTGCAGATCTCGTTGACATCCTCAAGACCGCACTCCATAGTGACCGTTCCGTCCTCATCGGTACGGCGGACAAACGAAACCATCTTGCCGGTGGTCCCGTTAAGCGCAGCATTCACGCCGTAGACGCCGGCCATGATCGCTTCCTGCTGATCGGCCTCCGACATCATGGAAGCAGAGCAGCGCTGGCTTACGTTGAATTCTACCGAACGAGCCTTGACATTCAGTTTGCTCCTGACCAGATTCTCGAGATATTTGCCGCAGCCGGCAAGCATCTTATGACCGAAGTTATCGGTTCCCACAGAACTGTCATATTCACAGATGAATGTACCGCTCTTGTCATGGATACCCTCGGACACACAAACGACCACGTTGCAGTTCTTCTCCAGACATTCGGAAACTTTGGCGAGGAAATCGTCCTGGTCGAAATCGGTCTCCGGAAGATAGATCAGCATCGGATTATCGCCTTTGTACTTACGGGCCAGTGCGCCTGCTGCGGTGAGCCACCCGGCATGACGGCCCATGATCTCCAGGATCGTCACCGAACGGGTCTCATATACGTTGGCATCCAGGATGATCTCACGGACAGTCTCCGCAACATAGCGGGCAGCACTGCCGTAACCCGGAGTATGATCGGTAAGAACCAGATCGTTGTCGATGGTTTTGGGCTCGCCGATCACGCGGATGTCGCTGCCGATCTTCTCGGCATAGCGGGAAAGCTTGCTCACGGTATCCATGGAATCATTACCGCCGATATAGAAGAACCATCCGATATTCAGCTCTTCGAATTTAGCGAAGATCGCCGGATACATCGGATCGTCGAGCGACTCGGGAAGCTTGCATCTGCAGGAGCCGAGATATGCTCCGGGAGTGTGGGTGAGATCACTCAGCGCGTCGCCCGGAAGCGCTTCTGCAAAATCAAGATAACGGCCGGCGAGAAAGCCCTCGATTCCGTTAACCATACCATAGACGGTCCCTATCTTGTCGGGATGTCTGTATGCTTCCGAAACCACACCGTAAAGACTGCTGTTTATTACTGCTGTAGGTCCGCCGGACTGTCCGGCGATCAGATTTTTCTTGCTCATGGAATAACCTCCGATCTGATACTGCGGCAAAACCGTCTGCCGATCACTATAAACCGCGTTAATTATAGCATAGTACCCATAAAATAAAAACAAAAATGTTGTTGACAAAGAAAGAATAATCTATTATGATTTTCATCGTACGTAAATGCTATGAAGGCATTATGCAATTTGCCAACCACTTCAGAGAGCCGGCGGCAGGTGTGAGCCGGTGTGAGTACAAGATTGCAGTCTCCTGCCTGAGCAGATTTCCTGAAGATTCAAAGATTTAGCGATCCTCGAATTGCGTAGGGAAGTCCGGCTTGCCCCGTTATCAAGGCAAGGTGCTTTATCGAGCGCCGATGAGTGGCTGTTTAATGCAGCAAATCTGGGTGGTACCGCGATTAGAAACGTTTTCGATCGTCCCGGAGATTCATGTGAACATGAGTCTCCGGGATTTTTTGTTTTCATCAAGCAAAGGAGTAAGGAATCATGAAGACATTAAAACTCATTGACATGACGCTGCGGGAAGCTTCCGCGATCCGTGGAAGAGAGCTCACCTTTAAGGAAAAACTCGAGATCGCCAGAAGTCTTGACAGACTGAAAGCCGACACGATCGAACTTGCGCCCATCTCGGGAAGCAGGGCGGATCAGCTCGCAAACAGCACGATCGCCTCCATGGTTGCTACCAGGATCTCCGCAGCTGTGGATATCTCTACAGGAAATGTAGAAGAAACCTGGATGAGCGTAAAAAGCGCGGGAAAACCGAAGCTTAACCTTCTGGTTCCTGTATCTCCGGTACAGATGGAATACACATGCCACAAAAAAGCACCGGCGATGCTCGAAGCGATCCGCGAACAGATCAAACAGTGCCGCTTCTACAGCGAGCATGTAGAATTCTCGGCGGTCGACGCCTCCAGAGCAGAACAGGACTTCCTGTATCAGGCCATTAACACCGCGATCGAAGCCGGCGCGGACAAAGTCACGATCTGTGACACCGCAGGCGTGATGCTCCCCGACGAATTCGGCGCGTTCGTGGCAGGAGTAAAGAAGAACTGTCCGGGGCTTGACGACATAGAACTGTACGTGCAGATCAGCGATGAGATGAACATGGCAGTCGCCTGCGCGGCAGCTGCTGTTGCAAACGGAGCGGTCGGAGTTAAATGCACCGCTGTCAACAATGGATATCCGACCCTGGAAGAAATGACACACTTCGTGCAGATCAAAGGCGTCGATATGGGCATCACCACCCAGATCCGCGTGACAGAGCTGAACAGGACCGTAAGACAGCTGGAAAAAATCCTCTCCCCCGAGGAAGAAAACCGCTTTGCCAATGTGACGATCGAAGGTGCCGGAGCAGCCAACGTGTGCCTGGACAGCAACGACAATATAGAAGAAGTGATAAAAGTGGTCCGCCAGCTCGGCTATGACCTTACCGAAGAAGACAACGCCAAAGTTTACGAAGCCTTCCTGCGTGTGGCGGACAAAAAACACTTTGTGGGAACAAGAGAACTGGATGCCATCGTAGCCAGCACCGCAATGGAAGTTCCCTCCACATTCCGCATCAAGAGCTACGTCATCAACAGCGGAAATGTTATCACCGCCACAGCAAACATCCTGCTTGAGAAAAACGGCGAAGAGCTGCGGGGAGTAGGAATCGGCGACGGCCCCATCGATGCCGCTTTCCAGGCGATCGAGCAGATCATCGGCCATCACTACGAACTGGATGACTTCCAGATCCAGACCGTCACCGAAGGACGTGACGCCATGGGCTCGGCTCTCGTAAAACTTCGCGCTTCCGGCAGAGTGTACTCCGGAAACGGAATATCCACCGATATCATCGGCGCATCCATCCGTGCTTACCTGAGCGCACTGAACAAGATCGTTTACGAAGAAGCATAAATATCGGAGCAGTTATGCAGGAGGAGCAATATGTTAAAACTTTCATTTTCGATAAGGCACTGGGCCGGAATCAGCTGGGAAGAATTCTGCAGCACAGCATCCGGGACCGGGATGTCCGGAATTGAGATCCACGATGTGACTGATCCGATCTTTCAGGGAAAAGGAAGTCCGACAAATCCGGATCAGGCCGCTTATCAGAGAAGACGCCTTGCGGCAGCAGGACTCACGGTTCCCTGCCTCGGAACAGTCAAAGATTTTACCGACGCCGGCTTTATGCGTGAACTTTCGGAATGCATCGACATTGCGGTAAATCTCGGAATCGAGACCATCGGAATTCATACCGCCTGCGCGGATATGGAAAAATGTGTCGAGAGCATCGGAGAAATACTGAACGTAGTCGGTGAACGCCCCGTGACGATCCTGGTCGAAACAGCGGACGCTTATTCGGACACCGGACGGCTGAGAGACCTTCTCAACCGCTATGCCGACGACAGGCTGTGCGCTCTGTGGAACATGTACAACACGTATGTGGAAGCAGGGGAGGACGCCGAAAAATCCATCACCAACCTTGGTGCATATGTAAGACATGTGCGCATCCATGACTTCCGCAAAGAGAACGGAACCGTGATGCCCGAACTCATGGGAGAAGGCTCGCTTCCCGTCCTCGACTTCATGAATGCGCTGCGCTCGGTAAACTACGACGGATTCATCTCGCTGGAGTGGCATCCCAACTGGGCTCCCGAGATCGCAGATCTGGAGATCATCCTGACGCACTTCGAGAACGGAATGCGCAGATACGAAAACACCAGGCTGAACCGCCGCCACCATTACTGGAACAATCAGCACACCGGAACCTATGTGTGGAAAAAAGGAACACTGATCGATCAGACCTTCCCGCAGGTGCTCGACACAATGGTGAAAGAATATCCCGACCAGCTTGCCATAAAATACACCACACTGGACTACACCAGAACCTACAGTCAGTTCCGTGACGACGTCGACGAATTCGCCAGAGTTCTGGTATCCCTCGGCGTGAAAGCCGGATCAAAGGTGACGATCTGGGCGACAAACGTGCCGCAGTGGTTCCTCACCTTCTGGGCAACCACAAAGATCGGCGCTGTCCTCGTCACGATGAACACCGCATATAAGATCCATGAGGCGGAATATCTTCTTCGCCAGTCCGACACTCATACGCTGGTCATGATCGAAGGGTACAGAGACTCCAACTACAAACAGATCATCAGCGAGCTCTGCCCCGAACTGGCAGATAAGAAACCGGGCAGCAGACTGCACAGCAAACGTCTGCCGTTCCTCAGAAACGTCATCACTGTCGGATTTAAGATGCCCGGCGCGATCACCTGGGAAGAATCCCTCGCATACGCCGAGAGGACTCCTATGGAAGAAATCCGTCGTATGGCAGCAGCAGTAGATGTCAACGACGTCTGCAACATGCAGTACACCTCGGGAACCACAGGCTTCCCCAAAGGCGTAATGCTCACCCACTACAACATCGTGAATGACGGAAAAAGCATCGGCGACGGCATGGATCTTTCCACAGCCGACCGCATGATGATACAGGTACCGATGTTCCACTGCTTTGGCATGGTCCTGGCGATGACCGCCACCATGACCCACGGCGGAACCATCCTGCCGATCCCGTACTTCTCACCGAAATCCTCGCTGGCCTGCATCAACAATGAACACATCACGGCGTTCCACGGAGTGCC
>CAMNGN010000089.1 GCA_946538475.1 uncultured Blautia sp. | reverse complement strand
AAGGACAGGCGGCATTTACGCCTGTCCTTTTTTGTGCTATACTGTAACCAATACGGCCCACGAAGTGGACTTTTGGTTACCGGCAGGCAGCGAAGCGGATTGCCGGTTACCTATGACTACACAGATTAAAACCGGAGGTAACAAAAAATGAGTGATCTGTATACCGAATTATTGGTAAAAAAGGAGAAGACGCCAAAGGACAGCCTCATCAAGTACGGCCTGATCGCGCTTACGGCGATCTGTGCGTTTGCGGCACTCTTTATCCATTTCCTGTTTCTGATAGGTGTCGTGCTTCTTGCTGTCGCGGACTATTTTATCATTCCAAAGACCGACCTGGAATACGAATACCTGTTCGTCAACGGCGAATTTGACATCGATATGATCATGTCTCAGCAGAAACGTAAAAAAGTCTGCAGCTTCAGCCTTAAGGAAAGCGAGATCGCGGCGCCCTTAAAATCGCACCGTCTGGACTACTACAACAACAATCAGAATATGAAAGTGATGGACTATTCCTCGGGAAATCCCGAGCACGAACAGTTTGCGGTTATCACACGAGTCAATGAGGAAACCTGCAAGGTCATCATCGAGCCCGATCAGGACCTCAAAGACAAGATGAAAAAAACTGCGCCGGGCAAAGTTTTTTTGGATTGACACAAAATGGTATTTTTGTTACACTAGGGGACAATCAGTCAACAGAAGAATATTAGGAGGAAGTGCAATTGGGTACAATTATCGGCGAAGGCATTACATTTGATGATGTTCTACTGGTTCCACAGTATTCAAAGGTCATTCCGAATCAGGTCGATGTTTCTACAAATCTTACCGGTTCGATCAGGCTGAATATCCCTATGATGAGCGCAGGGATGGATACGGTCACCGAGTATCGTATGGCAATCGCCATGGCCAGACAGGGCGGCATCGGAATCATCCACAAAAACATGACGATCGAAGAACAGGCGGAGGAAGTCGATAAAGTAAAACGTTCGGAGAACGGCGTCATTACAGATCCGTTTTTCCTTTCCCCCGAGCATACCCTTAAAGATGCCAACGACCTCATGGGCAAGTACCGCATCTCCGGTGTTCCCATCACCGAGGGCCGCAAGCTCGTAGGTATCATCACCAACCGTGATCTCAAATTTGAGACAGATTTTTCGAAGAAGATCAAAGATTGCATGACATCCGAAAATCTGATCACGGCACGCGAAGGCATCACACTTGAAGAGGCCAAAAAGATCCTTGCCGCATCGCGCAAGGAAAAACTTCCCATCGTTGATGAAAATTTTAATCTCAAAGGCCTTATCACCATCAAAGATATCGAGAAACAGATCAAATATCCGCTCGCAGCAAAGGATGCACAGGGCAGACTTCTGTGCGGCGGTGCGGTAGGCATCACTGCAAACGTGCTCGCTCGTGTCGAAGCGCTGGTTAAAGCTTCGGTAGACGTCATAGTAGTCGATTCTGCGCACGGTCATTCCGAGAACATCATGCGTGCGGTTCGCGAGATCAAGGCTGCTTTCCCCGACCTTCAGGTCATTGCGGGCAACGTGGCTACGGGTGAGGCTACAAAGGCTCTCATCGAAGCAGGAGTAGATGCGGTCAAGGTCGGTATCGGACCGGGCTCCATCTGCACCACACGTGTCGTGGCAGGTATCGGTGTTCCGCAGATCACCGCTGTCATGGACTGCTACGAAGCGGCAAAACCCTACGGCATCCCGATCATCGCTGACGGCGGTATCAAATATTCGGGAGACCTCACCAAGGCGATCGCTGCAGGTGCAAACGTGTGTATGATGGGCAGCATCTTTGCCGGCTGTGATGAAAGTCCGGGAACCTTCGAGCTCTATCAGGGTCGTAAATACAAAGTTTACCGTGGTATGGGTTCCATTGCAGCCATGGAGAACGGCAGCAAGGACCGCTATTTCCAGAGCGATGCCAAGAAGCTTGTACCCGAAGGCGTGGAAGGCCGTGTGGCATACAAAGGACATCTGGAAGACACCGTGTTCCAGCTGATCGGCGGACTCAGATCGGGCATGGGTTACTGCGGAGCAGAGAATATCGAGCAGCTTAAAGAGAACGGCAAGTTCATCAAGATCTCGGCTGCATCGCTCAAAGAATCTCATCCGCATGACATCCACATCACCAAGGAAGCACCGAACTACAGTGTAAACGAATAAAATAAAATGAATACAGGACAGTGTTCAGAACAGGCCGAAGCACTTGCTGCTGAGGCCGTACGACAATGATACGATAAGCAAAAATCCATCGCCGCAGGCGATTTGCATGGATTTTTGCTTGTATCTGTGAAGGAACTGAACAGATACAAACAGCTGCATGACTGGCGGATCGCAGGAGACTACCTGCAGGGAGTGCAGTAAATGAAAAGCCGACCGCCTGGGCAGCACTTTTTAAGGAGCAGCTCAGGCGGTCTTTGTGTTTTTATCATGAAGGGAGAAACAAAATGGAAATGTTGTCGCTCAAACAGGAACTGAAGAACAACTCGTATCCGGGCAGAGGCATTGTGATCGGCCGTTCCGCGGATGGAAAAAGCGCAGTAACAGCATACTTTATCATGGGAAGAAGCGAAAACAGCCGCAACCGCATTTTTGTGGAGGATGGTGAAGGTATCAGAACAGAGGCGTTTGACCCTGCAAAACTTGTCGATCCCAGCCTTATCATTTATGCTCCGGTCCGTGTTCTTGATGAGCACACGATCGTGACGAACGGCGACCAGACAGACACTGTCTATGAAGGCTACAAAAAAGGCCTCACCTTTGAACAGTCGCTCCGCAGCCGGGAGTTTGAGCCCGATGAACCGAACTACACACCGCGCATCTCGGGCGTCCTCGACGTGAAGGACGGAAAGTTCAGCTACATGCTTTCCATTCTGAAGAGTGACTGCGGAAGAGCATCCCAGTGCGTGAGATACACATTCGAGTACTCCGACGCTGTCAACGGCGAAGGAAGATTTATCCACACCTATCAGGGCGACGGAAGCCCGCTCCCCAGCTTTGAGGGAGAGCCGAAGCGCATCTCCGTTCCCGATGATATCGATGAATTTACCGAACTTCTGTGGACAAACCTCAATCAGGACAACAAAGTCTCACTGTTTGTCAGATACATTGATATCGAAACCGGAAAGTATGAGACCAGAATTCTGAACAAGAATGCATGATAAGCCCCGGCGGCTGCTCTTTTAAGGAGGAAAATACATGAAAGAATTTGCTTTGAAATACGGATGCAACCCCAACCAGAAACCTTCCCGTATCTACATGAACGACGGCAGCGAGCTTCCGGTAAAGATCCTTTCCGGAAGACCGGGATATATCAACTTCCTTGACGCCTTCAACGGCTGGCAGCTGGTAAAGGACCTGAAGAAAGCTACAGGACTTCCCGCAGCTACATCATTTAAGCATGTTTCCCCCGCAGGAGCCTCCATCGGTCTGCCGCTTACCGAGACTCTGGCAAAGATCTACTGGGTAGACGATATGGACTGGAAAAACTTCTCCCCGATCGCCTGCGCGTACGCAAGAGCAAGAGGTGCCGATCGTATGTCTTCCTTCGGCGATTTCATCTCTCTTTCGGATGTGTGCGATAAGGACACGGCTCTGCTGGTGAAGAGAGAAGTATCCGACGGAATCATCGCTCCCGGATATACCGATGAGGCGCTGGAGATCCTGAAACAGAAGAAAAAAGGCAACTATAACATCATCGAGATCGATCCGGACTATGTTCCCGCACCGCTCGAGCACAAAGAAGTGTACGGCGTGACATTCGAGCAGGGCAGACAGGAACTCCCGATCGACGACGAACTGATTTCGAACATCGTGACAAAGAATAAAGATCTGTCCGACGACGCTCGCAGAGATCTGAAGATTTCTCTGATCATCCTTAAATATACACAGTCCAACTCGGTATGCTTCGTGAAGGACGGCCAGGCGATCGGTATCGGTGCCGGCCAGCAGTCCAGAGTGCACTGCACAAGGCTTGCCGGACAGAAAGCCGACAACTGGTTCCTGCGCCAGAGCCCGAAGGTGCTTGCGCTTCCGTTCAAGGATTCCATCACAAGAGCAGAGCGCGACAACGCGATCGACGTGTATATCGGCGAAGAGTACATGGATGTTCTGGAGGACGGACGCTGGGAGCTCACCTTTACCGAGAAACCTTCCGTGTTCACCCGCGAGGAGAAGAGAGAGTGGCTTGACAAGATGGACGGCGTGACCCTCGGGTCCGATGCCTTCTTCCCGTTCAGCGATAACATCGAGCGTGCTCATAAGAGCGGCGTGAAGTATATCGCGGAGCCGGGCGGATCGGTCCGTGACGATCTGGTGATCGAAGCCTGCGATAAGTACGACATGATCATGGCATTCACCGGAATCAGACTTTTCCATCATTGATGTAAGAGATGACGGACAGAGCGGGATGCATTTCCGGCGAACGTCGATTTAGAATTCAGAATTAAAAAGGCAGGGGAGCCAAAAACCTCCCCTGCCTGAAATAAAAAAATGGCTTTCCTCTTCGGAAAGCCAAAATAAAAAAGCGATAGACGGGGCTCGAACCCGCGGTCTCGACCTTGGCAAGGTCGCGCGTTACCAACTACGCCACTATCGCTTACGTTCTTTCGAACAAAATATATACTACTATACTTTCAGTCACATGTCAATAGAAATTTTTCAAATTTGAGATTTTTTTTCTACAATAGTAAAAACGGAGATGGGTCTATGAAAAAGTCAGCAAAGATAGTAATGACTCTGGGTATAGCTTTTTCCATGATCCCGGGAGCTGTTTACACAGGCGCAGAGAACAACGTAGCAACCGAAACCACAGATGTCTCTGATCCGCTCGCTGATGCCAAGCAACTTCTGGGCGCGGACAAGAGCACAGATGATACGGAAAAAGCATATGTCGCACTGAAAGAAGTGCAGGTATTTGAATCGCCCGACGAGAACAGCGGTGTGACCGGAAATCTTCATTTTGAGACAAAGGTCGAAGCGTATCCCTCGGGACAGGACGGCTGGAGCGAGATCACGGCCAACGCGGATGACGGCACGAGGATACACGGATATGTCACCGACGCCTCGCTCAGCGAAAAGTCGAATGTCGAAGCGATGAAGGAATATATGATGGTAGCCTCGGACTCGGAGGTTCTGGATTATCCGGGGCAGAGGGACGGAGACGTCATCGGAGAAGTGATGGAGTTTGACGAGGTCGAGCTCACCGGCCTGATCGGAAACACGTGGGGCAGGATCAAATTTCTCAATGATTCGCTGGAGGAGCAGGAAGGCTATGTCCTTACCGATGTGCTGGACGGTTCTGCAGAGCTGATCCAAAGCCATGCCGTACAGGATACACACGCGGAGGAGAACGCACAGGCAGCTGAGGATGCCGCCCAGGTGGATGCCGGTTACATTTCGGTGAGCGACGGGGACGGAATATTCGCGGTAGCCGAGGATAACATTACGGCCGGCGTGACAGAAAACTCCGCCGGTACTTTAGTCGGCGATCCGGTGGCCGTCAGCTCCGACGCGGTCCTCATACCACTCGGAACCTTCAGGATCACACATTATTGTCCGTGTGCCATCTGCAACGGCCCATGGATCAACGGTGTTACCTCGACCGGCGCCACCGCCATGACAAACCACACTATCGCAGTCGACCCGACACAGATCCCATACGGGTCCAAAGTCGTGATCAACGGCCAGGTGTATGTCGCCGAGGACTGCGGCGGCGGGATCAAACACAATTGTATCGATATTTATGTGGAGACACATGAAGAGTGCAACGCAAGGGGACTCTACTACACAGATGTATATCTGCTGCAGGAGTGATTTAAAGAGTACTTGCTTATTATGGACAAATTCGCTATAATCATCTTTGATTCGAGACAGCAGACAGATTAATCAGGAGGAATAAGAATGTATTCAATTGAAGCGATTGAACAGGTTGACAAGGAAATAGCAGATCTTATCAAAGCCGAAATCGCCAGACAGAATTCGCACATTGAGCTGATCGCATCTGAAAACTGGGTAAGCAAGGCAGTCATGGCTGCCATGGGAAGCCCGCTCACCAATAAATATGCCGAAGGATATCCGGGCAAACGTTATTACGGCGGCTGCGGATGTGTGGATGGCGTCGAGACACTCGCTATCGAAAGAGCAAAAGAGCTGTTCCACTGCGAATATGCAAACGTTCAGCCCCACTCCGGAGCACAGGCTAACATGGCAGTATTCTATGCCATGCTGAAGCCGGGCGATACCGTCCTCGGAATGAACCTTAATCATGGCGGACATCTGACACACGGAAGCCCCGCCAACATCTCGGGATCCTATTTCAACGCGGTAGCTTACGGAACCAACGACGACGGTTACATCGATTACGACGAAGTGCTTCGCATAGCAAAAGAGTGCAAGCCTAAACTGATCATCGCCGGTGCCAGCGCATATGCCCGCACCATTGACTTCGCCGCTTTCCGCCGTATCGCCGACGAAGTAGGCGCTTACCTGATGGTCGATATGGCTCACATCGCCGGACTCGTCGCTACAGGACAGCATCCGAGCCCCATCCCTTATGCGGATGTTGTAACAACCACCACACACAAAACACTCAGAGGACCCCGCGGTGGCCTTATCCTGGCAAGTGCCGAGAGCGCAAAGAAGTTCAACTTCAACAAAGCCGTGTTCCCGGGAACCCAGGGCGGCCCGCTCATGCATGTCATTGCAGCCAAGGCAGTCTGCTTCAAAGAGGCACTGCAGCCTGAGTTTCAGGAGTATGGCAAGAACATCGTGGCTAACGCCAAAGCGCTCAGCGAAGGCCTGATGAAACGCGGTGTCAAGCTTGTTTCCGGCGGAACAGACAACCATCTGATGCTGGTTGACCTTCGCGGATCCGAGATGACCGGAAAAGAGCTGGAAAACCTGCTCGATGAATGCAACATTACCGCAAACAAGAACACAGTGCCCAACGAGCCCAGATCACCGTTCGTCACCAGCGGCGTTCGTCTCGGAACACCGGCGGTTACTTCCCGCGGCATGAACACCGAAGATATGGACCGCATTGCCGAGGCTATCGCACTTCTCATCGAAGGCCGCGACAATATGGATCGTGTACGTGCCATCGTAAAAGAACTGACGGACAAATATCCACTGGTCGGCTGAAATGAAAATTATGCTGATGGCGGTAAACGCCAAATATATACATTCAAATCCGGCTGTATATGATCTGAGGGCATACGCGCATCAGTACCGGCAATATATCACGCTGAAGGAATATACCATCAATCAGCAGATGCAGGAGATCATACGCGATGTTTATCTTGCACATCCCGATGTGGTCTGCGTTTCCTGCTATATATGGAACATCTCCTTTGTGCGTGATATCGTGCGGGATCTAAAAAAGGTGCTTCCGGGCACTGCCTTCTGGGCAGGAGGTCCGGAAGTTTCTTATGATGCAGAAAAGTTTCTGCTCTCCGAGAAGGCTTTCTGCGGCGTGATGACGGGAGAGGGGGAGGAGACCTTCCGGCGGCTCTGCGGTCATTATGCAGAGGGGTATCCGCTCGACGAGATCCCCGGCCTTGTGTATCGCTCGGAGGAGGGCCTGGTAAGCACAGGCGCTCCGGTTCCGGTACAGCTCGACAAGATCCCTTTTATATATGAAAACCTCGATGACTTCCAAAACAGGATCATCTATTATGAGAGCAGCAGAGGCTGTCCTTTCGCCTGCAGCTACTGTCTTTCTTCCATCGATAAGCGGGTGAGATTCCGGTCACTCGACATGGTGCTTCCCGAACTGCAGTTTTTTCTGGACCATCGGGTTCCGCAGGTGAAATTTGTGGACAGAACGTTCAACTGCAATCACGACA
>CAMNGN010000088.1 GCA_946538475.1 uncultured Blautia sp. | reverse complement strand
TTGACATGAGTCCATTTGACTTGCTAACACTGTTCGGTGGTCTGGCTATGTTCCTTTATGGCATGCGCCTGATGGGGGACGGCCTCAAATCGAGCGCATCGGGAACTTTGAAGCTGGTAATGGAGAAGGTAACGAACAATCCGTTCAAAGCCTTTCTGCTGGGATTTGCGGTGACGGCAGTAATCCAGTCGTCCACCGCGACGATCGTCATCACTTCGGGTCTTGTTGCCGCCGGTGTCCTGACACTGCATCAGTCGCTGGGGATAATCGTCGGAGCAAATGTGGGTACAACGGTGACCGGACAGATCATCAGGCTTTTGGATATTGATTCATCAGCAGGAGCGATCCTGCAGATATTCAGACCTTCCACCCTTGCTCCGCTTGCACTGATCATCGGTATTATCTTTATTATGGGAGTAAAGAATTTCCGCAATTCGGCAGCACTGGGAAATATCGCTATCGGGTTTGGTATTCTTTTTTCAGGTCTGATGAATATGACCGGTGCAGTGGATACGCTGGCGGAGAGCGGGATGTTCGAGCGGCTTCTGACGGGGCTTGGGAGTAATCCCTTCCTGGGATATCTGGCAGGTGCGGGCGTGGCGTTTGTGCTTCAGAGCTCATCGGCAACGGTCGGTATCCTGCAGGCGTTTTCAGCCTCGGGTCTGCTGACTTTCAAGGGCGTTTATGCCGTTATCGTCGGCATATATTTAGGCGACTGCGTTACAACGGCTATCGTATGTTCCATCGGGCAGAAGGCAGAAGCGCGGCGTATCGGTGTGGTGAATATCCTGTACAACCTGGGGAAAACCGTTCTGGTACTTGGCCTGGTTGCGCTGCTTCATCAGTTCGGAGTTTTAGGCGGGCTGTGGGGGCAGACGGTCAACTCAGGTATGATCGCTGATATGAATACCGTTTTCAACCTGGGTTCTGCGGTCATATTGTTCCCGTTCATCGGAGTATGTGAGAGACTCAGCCGCAGATTGGTGAAAGATGAGCCTGTTCCCGAAAATCCGTACAAAGAGAAGCTGGATGCTCTTAACCCTGCGTTCTATGCGACGCCGGCGCTTGCGCTTAACAGCTGCTATGACCTGCTTCTTGCACAGTTCCGTGGGGCCTGGGAGAATATCCGCAAGTCGTTTAAACTGCTTCAGAATTTTGATGAGAATATTAAAGAAGAAATTGATGCCGAAGAAGAGAATATCGACCATCTGACAGATCAGGTCAGCAAATATATGGTAGGCCTTCTTCCGAATCTTAAAGAGACTTACCAGGTGGAAATTCTGGACCAATATTATAAAGTGGTCACAGACTTTGAAAGACTTGGAGATCATGCCGTGAACATCGCGGATGGTGCAAAGAACATGGCAGATGCAAATGCGGAATTTTCGGATACGGCCAAGGCGGAAGTTAAGGTGATGACAGACCTTCTGGAAGAGATCCTGGAACTGTCCGAGAGGGCGTTTGAGAAGAGAGATGTGAAAGCGGCGTACAAGATCGAACCGCTTGTGGACGTGACAGAGGAGCTTACCGGAAAACTGAAAGCCAATCATCTGAAGCGTATGGTCGAAGGAAAGTGTAACGTGTACACCGATCCGACCTTTATGAACCTGCTGAACGACATGAAGAGAATTGCGGATATGTGCTCGAATATCGGTGAAGCGACGGTGGTGCGAGCACATCCGGAGCTGGCAAACCGGGAGCACAATTATTTCTCACAGCTGCGGTCGAGCGATGATTTCAATAAAGAATATAAGAAGGCTTACGAAAAGTATGTGGGGAGGATCGACGCTGCGGAGGCCGGAATATGATACATTATTATCAGATGATTTTGTAAATTCTCGCCGGGGAGGAGAAAAAGATGATTACGATCAAGGAAATTGCTGCACAGCTTGACGTAAGTACAACTACCGTTTCTAATGTGATCCATGGAAAAACAAAAGAAGTTTCACCGGAGACGATCAAAAAGGTGCAGAAATTTCTGGAAGAAGTGGAATATGTACCGAACATCAGTGCCCGCAATCTGGCACAGAATGAGTCGAAAATTATAGGCGTGGTTCTCAAATCGAGGCCCGACAGATATATAACGCTGCTGCAGGATCCCTTTGTATGTGAGATGATCGGCGGATTAGAGGATGCCATACGCAGTGCGGGATACTATATGATGGTATATATCTCCGATGATATCGCAGAGATCATCAGCCATATTTCTACCTGGAATGCGGATGGACTGATCCTGTTCTGTATGCTGGATGACGACGGGCAAAGAGTGACGGAAAAATATCGTAAACCGGTAGTGCTTATGGATACTTACTCTGAAGAAATGCTCAAAAACTATGTGAATATAGGCCTGGATGACAGACAGGGGGCCTATGATGCCGTCAGATATTTGATCAAATGCGGCCATCGCAAAATTGCGTTTTTATCTGACAATCAGGTCGGCGTTGACCTTGAACGCTTCCGCGGATACCGCATAGCATTGAAAGAGGCGGGAATTGAGTATTCCGACCGAAATTTTCTTCAGCTGCATACTGAGAAAGAAGAGATGGATCGCAGCCTTCACAGGGTTGCCCGAAAAGCAAAGAACTATACAGCTGTTTTCTGCTGCTCAGATCTGTTTGCCGTGCAGCTGATCAATGCACTCACCGACCAGGGGGTCAGGGTACCGGAGGATATCTCGGTAATAGGATTCGATGATAATATGTACGGCAGATTTCACAGACCGGCTCTCACCACTGTGCATCAGGATGCCGGATATCGAGGTAGAAGAGCAGCGGAGCTTCTGATCGATATTCTGAAAGGAAATCAACCGGAAAAAAACAGGATCGTGATGAAGTCACATCTCGTTATCAGGGACACTGTAAAAGTTATACAATAAACAAACTGCGAAAATGTGATAAATTCACAAATTTTCGTTTTTGCACCATTTGATTGCCATATATATGAAAATAATACTTGTATATTTTCATGAAAGTGTTATAATCTGATTATCAACTTATGCGCAAAAGGTAATACAAAGGAGCTTTTCTTTTTTGTATATGCGCACGATTTACCAAAAGGAGGATTGTTTCTTATGAAAAAACAGGCTATGTTACTTGCAGCAGGCGTCCTTGCAGCGGGAATGGCTGTTTCCACTGTATCTGCAGAACCGTCCCTTCGTCTTGTAAACGGCAAGATCGAAGTTGATGCGGCTCTCAAAGAAGCAGCTGCTAAATATGAAGAGGAGACAGGCGTTCATGTAGAGATCGAGTCCATGGGCGGCGGTGTCAACATTCAGGACGAGCTGAAGAAACAGTATCAGGGCACAGGTATGCCGGACATCTTCGTATGCGGATCCGATGCAGACTTCCAGAACTGGGACGGACTTCTTGCGGATATGAGCGACTGCGCATGGGCAGCTGACACAGATGCAGGTTATGTCGGAACAGACGGCCTGGTAGGCTTCCCGTACACCACCGAAGCAATCGGTCTTGCTTACAACGCAGACATCCTTGAGAAAGCAGGAGTAGATCCGGCTTCCATCACAGGACCCGAATCCATGAGAGCAGCTTTCGAGACCATCGATGCACAGAAAGAAGATCTCGGACTTACCGCAGTTATCGGCTGGTGCTGCGAGGCGCAGAACCTCTACTGGTCAACCGGTTCCCACAGCTTTGCAAACTATCTCGACGCAGGCCTTGACCGCGACGATACAACATATTCCGACCTCCTTGCAGACGGCGGACAGATCGATCATGATCGTTTCCTGCACTATGCAGAGATGATCGCACTGTTCAACGAGTTTGCTGACAAAGATTCCGGCTTCCTTACCTCCGGTACTTATGATCAGCAGATCCTCGGATTTGCTTCCGGCAAATATGCATTTGTTACCCAGGGTTCCTGGATCGGTGCTACCATGACAACAGACGATGCTGCTCAGTATGAAGAAGCAGGCAACTTCAAAGTTGGTATGATCCCGTACGCTTTCGAAGAAGGCATCGACACCATCCTTACCAACTCCCCGTCCTGGTGGGCAGTATTCCAGAACGACAACACAGACGCAGCTAAGGCATTCCTTGACTGGCTGGCAACAGACGAAGGTCAGGAGATCCTGGTTATGAAGGGCGGCTTCATCAGCCCGTTCAAATCCTGCTCGTTCGTAGCAGAGGATCCGTTTGCACAGACCATCGCTGATTACACAGCAGCAGGCAAGACTTCCGCATGGCACTGGCTGAAGAACAAATCCGGTCTGGATCAGAACGCTACAGGCCAGCTGTATCTTGACTTCGCACTTGGCAGCATTCCGGATGCAGAAGGCTTCACCCAGGCTATGACATCTGTTATTGCTGACTACTATGCTCAGAACTAATAGTAAAAAAATTAATACTATTATTTAAAAACCGGGGGGGACGGTGACCAGAGTCGCCGTCCCCTTTTACGCGAGGACATTAAGCCATACGGCATGTCTTTATGTATCAAATCAGGGAGAAAAGAGTATGAAAGCAAACAGTGCATCACAGAAATTACTCTCGCTCGTGTTACTTATCGGCGGTGCATTCAGTCTGGTCTATTCACTTATACTGGATTTCAGCAGAAGCGGTGCATCTTACAGAGGACCTCTTCTCATCATCGGGATGGTCGCTATCATTGCCGGCCTTTACTTCTTCCCGACGCTTAAGTATCACAGACGTATAATCTACATCATTTTCCTGTTCCCGCTGCTTTTCACCTTTGCGGTGACAGTCATTATCCCTCTGTGCCTCGGTATTTATTACTCGTTCACAGACTGGACAGGAATTCAGTTTACTAAATTTGTAGGGTTTGAGAACTATACGACAATGTTCTCCGATCCTCAGTTTATCTGGTCGATCCTGATCACATTCATCTTCGTGGTACTGAACATGATCCTGGTAAATGTGATCGCTTTCCTCCTGGCGCTCCTCTGCACCAACGGGATCAAGGGCGACGGATTCTTCCGTGCGGCATATTTCCTTCCGAACCTGATCGGCGGTATCGTTCTGGGTTATATCTGGCAGTTCGTATTCAACAACGTTCTGATCAATATCACCAAGACTTCCCTGCTGGTTCAGACAAAGACAGCTATGATCGCTATCATCGTCGTTTATATCTGGCAGTATGCAGGTTATATCATGCTGATCTACATCACCGGACTTACACAGATTCCGGGCGATGTTCTCGAAGCAGCGCAGATCGACGGTGCTAATCCTTCCCAGACACTGTTCCAGATCAAGATCCCGATGATCGCATCGACATTTACGATCTGTACTTTCCTTACACTGACATCCGCTTTCAAACAGTTCGACGTCAACCTGGCGTTGACAGGCGGTACGGGAAGTGCACAGTTCATGGGCAAATACCTCACAAGCGGTACCCAGATGCTCGCTCTGAACATCTACAATACCGCCGTTTCCAAGAACAATTATGCACTCGGACAGGCAAAGGCGGTTCTGTTCTTCATCATTCTGGCCTGTGTATCTCTTATCCAGGTGCGTATTTCTAACTCGAGGGAGGTGGAGCTCTGATGGTAGGCGAGGAGAGAAGAAGAAGATCGTTGATCCTCACGATCATAGGTATTATCATTGCGATCTACGTGCTGTTCCCATTCTATCTCGTTGTGATGAACAGCTTCAAGGTGCAGGCAGATATCGTGGCCAGCCCTATCGCGCTCAAAGGTGTTTCCTTCAAACAGTTTATTACCAACTTAGGCGCGGTTATCAACAACTCCAACTTCAACTTCTGGAGAGCTCTTTTTTCTTCTGTTGTGATCACGGTCATCTCCCTGGCGCTGCTTGCTCTGTTCGGTTCCATGGCAGCCTGGGTCATCAGCCGTAACAATAAGAAAAAATGGGCTACAGCAATTTATATGATCTTTATCGCTTCGATGATCATTCCTTTCCAGGTCGTTATGCTTCCGCTGGTTTCCACATTCCGTGATGCCGGAAACTTTGTCGGGATCCCGATGCTCTCGACCATTCCGGGAATCATCTTTGCATACTGCGGATTCGGCGGTGCAATGACCGTGTTTATTCTGACCGGCTTTATCAAAGGTGTTCCGTATGATCTTGAAGAAGCGGCTTCCATCGACGGATGCTCACCGGAAGGTACATTCTTCAGAATCATCCTTCCGCTTCTTACGCCGGTTATGACTACCGTTACGATCCTGAACGGTATGTGGATCTGGAACGACTATCTGCTTCCGTCCATGCTTCTTGGTCTGAACGGCAAGTATAAAACCCTTCCGGTCGCAGTGCAGGCGTTTGTCGGATCTTACGTTAAGCAGTGGGATCTGATCCTTACAGCGGCGCTGCTCGCTATTGTTCCGATGATCATTATCTTCCTGATCGCGCAGAAGCAGATCATGAATGGTATGATCGAGGGTGCGGTTAAGGGTTAAGTATTTGAAAAAAAGTGAGTCATGGGGTCAAGTCCCTGTGACTCACTTTTTCGCATCTTGTTTTTCTCAAAACAGTATACTATAATATCTGTATGATTATTAAATGAGGAGGTATCATATGTTAGTTAATACCAAAGCAAGAGTAGGTGTATTTGCCATCGCACTCGGTGCGTATCTTCCGCAGTTCCCGTCTCTGGTGCCGGAGTTTGAGGGACAGTACGAGGCATTCAAGAAGACTATTCCGGACACTGTTGAGCTGATCGACGGCGGAATCGTCACGACAAAAGAGCTCTCCATGGCGGCAGGCGATAAATTCCGTGCAGCGGATGTAGACCTTGTTATCCTGCAGCTGCTCACCTATGCGACATCTTACAACATGCTTCCGGCGGTTCGTGATCTGGACGTTCCGGTCGTTCTGGTCAATGTGCAGAAGCTCAGAGCTCCGGAGTATGAGACTACAGATACCCCCAAATGGCTGGGCGAGCTGTATGCCTGCGGCGCTGTCGGCGAGATGGTTGCAGACCTTGAGCGTGCCGGAAAACGCCATGCTGTTATCACCGGTGTGGTTGAGGGAGGAGATCCCTATGTACAGCACGAGATCGAAGACTGGTGCAAGGCTGCACAGGTCAGAAGACGTTTCAGAGACACCAACATTGCCCAGATCGGCAGACCGTATCCCGGCATGATGGACCTCTACATCGATGAGACCAACCTGTATCATCGTATGTGGCTGTACACCAAGCAGTTCGACTGGGAAAAGATGTGGGCGATCGCCGATAACATCACCGATGAGGATGCCATCCGCGCGAAAGCACAGGATATCCTTGACACCTTCGACATCGAGGGCGGCGGAACCATCGAAAAAGTGTGGGATATGGCCAAGTATGTCGTTGCTTTTGAGCAGTGGGTAAAAGACGAGCAGCTCGGCCTTGTCGCTTCTCACTATGACGGATTTGCTCAGGGCGTTGCCGGAAAACTCGACAGTATGCTCATCCCGGCATTCTCCATGCTGATCAAACAGGGCACCGCATGCGCAGTTGAAGGCGATATCAAAGTAGCCATGGCTATGTCCATCCTGAAGACCATCTCCGGAACAGGCCAGCTGTCCGAGATGTATTCGATCGACTTTAACGAAGATATCTGCATCATCGGCCATTCCGGATCGGGCGATGCCGATATTTCTCAGAGCAGAAAGCCAACCATGAAGATCGTTCCCGTGTTCCACGGCAAGACCGGCGGCGGCTATCTGACCCAGTTCTATCCGCCTACAGGCGATATCACTTACCTTGGAATTACGCAGGACAAAGACGGCCACTTTAAGTTTGTCGTTGCCGAAGGCGTAAACGAGGATGGACCGATCTTCATGTTCGGTGACACCAACATGAGAACACGCTTCTCCATCGGCGCAAGAGAATTCTGCAACCGCTGGAGCGAGGCAGGCCCGACTCATCATATGGCAGCCGCAGTCGGCCGTCATATCGACACTATCCTGAAGGTTGCAAAGATCTTCAATGTGCCGGTAG
>CAMNGN010000087.1 GCA_946538475.1 uncultured Blautia sp. | reverse complement strand
ATGGACCAGGATCTGCTGCAGACCATGTATGCCGAGTTCGGATATTTCGGCACACTCATCAACATCCCGCTTACGCTTGCGTCGACAGCCCCCACATCGATGCTTCCCGAAGTCTCGGCGCATTACGCGAAGGGAGATATCGATCTGGCCTGCACAAAGATCGACAGGGCAACATGGATCAGTATGATCATCTCTATTCCCTCGGCGATCGGTCTGGCGGTTCTCTCTCAGCCCGTGACAAGCCTGATCTTCCGCGGCAGCAACGGTGTTGCGGGAAATCTTCTGATCCTGGGGGCTGTCACCGTCATCCTGAACGGCAACTCCAACATCACGAACGGCGTCCTTCAGGCGATCGGCAAACCGAATCTTCCGATGATCCACGCGGCGATCTCACTGGCGGCGGACATGGTGGCGATGGTGCTGCTTCTCAACTTTACCAATCTGGGGATCTACAGCATCGTCATCGCAATGATCGTCTACGCGATCGTGATGTGCGTGCTTAACGAACTGTCCGTGCGAAAATATCTGGGCTATCGCAACCCCTGGATGAAAGCCTACATTATCCCCCTGGCAGCCTCAATCCCGATGGCAGCCGTGGCAGGCGGCGTATACTACGGCATGCATATGCTGACCCACTCCAACGTGATCAGCCTGGGAATCTCCGTGCTCCTTGCCGTGATAATCTACTTCGTCGTGTACATCCTGATCAGCAAACCAACCGACAACGAACTACGTCTGATCCCGGGCGGGAGCTATCTTGTAAAGATAGCTTCCCGTTTCAGAAGATAAACAAGACAGGGGACGGTTCTCTGTCTTACGATTGTCAAACAGAAACTATATCCTGTTCATACCAATCGTAAGACAGAGAACCGTCCCCTGTCTTGCCTTTTATTTATTAAGATTTTTATATGCAGTTGATAGCATCAGCTTGATTCGGTTCAATTGATTCACCTCGCTCGCCCCCGGATCGTAGTCGATAGCGACTATGTTCGCTTCCGGATGCGTCCGGCGAATTTCCTTGATAACCCCTTTGCCCACAATATGATTCGGCAGACACGCAAACGGCTGGATACACACGATATTCGGCACACCTGCATGGATCAGCTCCATCATCTCGCCGGTCAGGAACCATCCCTCACCGGTCATATTACCGGTAGAAACGATAGGTGAAGCCATCTTTGCCAGATCACGGATATCCTCGGTCGGGCGGAAATGACGGCTTGCGGCCAGCGCCTCGTTTGCGGGCCCACGGAGCCACTCGATCGTTTTTATGCCTATATTGGCGATAGTCGCCGCTTTCTTCTTAAATCCCAGATTCTCTACCTTAAAGTTCTGGTTATAGAAGCTGTAGTTCATGAAATCGATCAGATCGGGGACCACAGCCTCGGCACCTTCTGCCTCAAGAAGCTCTGCCAGGTGATTGTTTGCGGCGGGCAGGAACTTGACCAGGATCTCTCCGACGATTCCGACGCGCGGTTTTCGCTCTTCACTGATGGGAATATTGTCAAAATCACGGACCATCTCGCGGCAGATCTTTTTGAATCTGCTGTGGCTGAGTGTGCTGCCTGTCAGAAAGTCAATGCAGCGCTTCTCCCATATTTTATGCCTGCGGTTGACGATGCCTTTTTCCAGCTCGTAAGGACGCATGCGATAGATACATTTCATCAGAATATCTCCGAACACTGCGGCATAACATATCCTGGTGACAAGCGGAAGGGTGAGCTTAAAGCCCGGATTACCTTCCAGTTTGCTCAGGTTAAGCGAAATTACAGGAATCTGCTCCATCCCCGCTTTGGTAAGCGCACGACGGATAAACGCGATGTAGTTGGAAGCACGGCATCCGCCGCCGGTCTGTGTGATGATGACCGCGACTTTATTCAGGTCATACTTGCCGGAAAGCAGCGCATCCATGATCTGGCCGACGACGATCAGCGAAGGATAGCATGCATCGTTGTTGACATACTTAAGTCCGACATCGACCGCGTTTTTATTGTCGTTGGGCAGCACTTCCAGATGATACCCTGCAGTGTTGAACGCAGCCTGCAGAAGAGTGAAGTGCACCGGCGACATCTGCGGGCAGAGGATAGTGTAATCCTTCTTCATCTCTTTGGTAAAGATCACACGATTCATGGAAGCCGGCTTGATGACTCGTTTTTCTTCCTGCTTTTCCTTTGCCCTGAGCGCTGCCAGCAGGGAACGAACACGGATGCGGGCAGCACCGAGATTGTTGACTTCATCGATCTTCAGGCATGTGTAGATCTTGCCGCTGTTCTCCAAAATCTCATAGACCTGGTCCGTCGTGACCGCATCCAGGCCGCAGCCGAAAGAATTCAGCTGGATCAGATCCAGATCATCCCGCGTTTTTACATAGTTGGCGGCAGCGTAAAGCCTTGAATGATACATCCACTGGTCATTGACACGGAGAGGACGTTCTACCGGGGCCAGATGCGATATCGAATCCTCGGTGAACACGGCGACTCCGTAGCTTGTGATCAGATCGGGGATACCGTGATGAATTTCGGGATCGATATGGTAAGGTCTGCCGGCAAGCACGATGCCTCTTCGGCCGGTCTCATCCAGATATCTGAGCGTCTCTTCGCCTTTCTTCTGAATATCCGCGTGGGCGGCAAGAAGCTCTGCCCAGGCCTTGCGGGCCGCGGAACGCACCTCGTTTTCCGGAAGTTCCGGGAACACCTTTACCAGGCGCTCGGTGAGGATCTCCTCGGAGGTAAAGGCGAGGAAAGGATTGCGGAAGTCGATGGCCGGATCGTTAAGCTCATCGACGTTGTTCTTGATGTTCTCGGCATACGAGGTTACGATCGGACAATTGTAATGGTTGATCGCATCCGGGAATTCTTCTCTCTCGTAAGGAATACAGGGATAGAAGATGAACCGTATTCCGTTTCTGAGCAGCCAGGTAATGTGGCCGTGCGCCAGCTTGGCGGGATAACACTCGGATTCGCTCGGAATGGATTCGATACCCAGCTCGTAGATCTTTCGCGTGGAAGTGGGCGAGAGGATCACCTCGTACCTCAGTTCCGTAAAGAATGTGTGCCAGAACGGATAATTCTCGAACATATTCAGAACACGGGGAATGCCTACTTTTCCGCGGACTGCAAGGTCGCCCTGCAGGGGCTTGTATCCGAAAATACGTTTATATTTATACTCGAACAGGTTCGGGATATGATCCTTGTTCTTTTCTTTTCCGATGCCTCGTTCGCAGCGGTTGCCGCTGATATACTGGCGGCCGCCCGAGAAGCGGTTGATGGTCAGACGGCAGCTGTTGGTGCAGCCACGGCAGTTGGCCATCGTTGTGGTGTATTTCAGCTCGTTGATCTTATCGATGGAGAGCATGGTGGTCTGTCTGCCGGGCTCGTATCTCTCTCTGGCGATCAGAGCGGCACCGAAGGCGCCCATGATACCGGCGATATCCGGCCTGATGGCTTCGCATCCCGCGATGCGCTCAAAACTGCGGAGCACCGCATCGTTGTAGAATGTTCCGCCCTGCACCACGATATGCTTTCCGAGCTCGGAGGCGTCGGAAACCTTGATGACCTTGTAGAGCGCATTCTTGATGACGGAATACGCAAGACCTGCGGAAATATCGGATACTTCCGCGCCTTCTTTCTGCGCCTGTTTTACCTTGGAATTCATGAAAACGGTGCAGCGGGTTCCCAGGTCGATGGGATGCTTTGCAAAAAGAGCCTCCTGCGCGAAATCCTGCACGGAATAGTTCAGCGATTTTGCGAAGGTTTCGATGAAGGAACCGCACCCTGAGCTGCAGGCTTCGTTGAGCTGTACACTGTCGACGGTATGATTCTTGATCTTGATGCACTTCATATCCTGTCCGCCGATGTCCAGGATACAGTCTACCTGCGGATCGAAGAAGGCAGCCGCATAGTAGTGCGAGACGGTCTCCACTTCGCCTTCGTCCAGGATCAGCGCTGCTTTGATCAATGCCTCGCCGTAGCCGGTGGAGCAGGAGCAGACGATGCGCGCGTCTTCGGGAAGAAGACTGTAGATTTCCTGAATCGAGCGGATGGTAGTTTTCAGCGGATTTCCGTTATTGTTGCTGTAGAAAGAGTACAGGAGTTTTCCGTCCTCGGAGATCAGCGCTGTCTTGGTTGTGGTAGACCCGGCGTCGATACCCAGGTAGCAGTTGCCGGAATATGTGCTCAGATCGGCAGTCGCGACTTTGTAGGCGGACTGACGTTTGCGGAATGCGGCCAGGTCCTCTTCGGAAGTGAAGAGAGGCTCCATACGTGCCACTTCAAAATCCAGCTTGATGGAATTTCTGAGCCGGTCTCTCATCGATGTGAGCGATACGGAGACTTCGGGCTTTGCGTTCATGGCAGAACCCATTGCGGCAAACAGGTGTGAGTTTTCGGGTGTGATCGCGTGTTCGTCGTCGAGCTTGAGCGTGCGGATAAAGGCCTGCTTCAGCTCGGGAAGAAAGTGCAGCGGTCCGCCGAGAAATGCGACATGTCCGCGGATGGGTTTGCCGCATGCAAGGCCGGATATGGTCTGATTGACCACGGCCTGGAAGATGGATGCCGCCAGGTCTTCTTTAGTCGCTCCGTCGTTGATGAGCGGCTGGATATCGGTCTTGGCAAAAACACCGCATCTTGCGGCGATGGGATAGAGTGCCTTATAGTTGCGGGCATATTCGTTCAGGCCGGATGCATCGGTCTGCAGCAGGGATGCCATCTGATCGATGAAGGAACCTGTTCCTCCGGCGCAGATGCCGTTCATACGCTGCTCGATGTTTCCGCCTTCAAAGTAGATGATCTTTGCGTCTTCGCCGCCGAGTTCGATCGCCACATCGGTCTGCGGTGCGATTTTCTGCAGTGCGGTGGATACAGCGATGACTTCCTGCACAAACGGGACTTCCAGATGATTGGCCAGGGTGAGTCCGCCGGAACCGGTGATGACGGGCGAGAGAGTCAGCTCTCCCAGTTTGTCATATGCTTTGGATAACAGGTCCGCGAGGGTTTCCTGGATGTTGGCGAAGTGCCGTTCGTAGTCGGCAAAGAGCAGCTGTTCTTTGTCGTCAAGGATTGCAATCTTGACTGTGGTGGAGCCGATGTCAATCCCCAATGTATAGTGTGCCATATATAGTGCTTGCCTCCTTTTGGCAGAATTACTTCTTATTAAATGTATAAAACAACTTGAGATACTATTATACGCTAAAGGATTCAAAATGGCAACATGTAAAAAAGAGGATGATGAGTAGCGTCCGGGGTTTACACGGGAAGGAAATTAGGGTATAATTCGGGCATTGTCTGACCGACAGCCGGAGGAACGGATTGCCGGTTACCTTTGACTTTTGACTGTAAATGAGGGAGAGCTTATGGCTTATTACGAATTGATCAAGACCGTGGGGAGGGCTAAAAGAGGCAGATTCCACACGGTTCATGGGACTATTGAGACGCCGGTCTTTATGAATGTGGGGACGATCGGGGCTATTAAAGGGGCGGTTTCCACCATGGATCTCATGGAGATCGGGACGCAGGTGGAACTTTCCAACACTTATCACCTGCACGTTCGGCCGGGGGATGAAGTCGTTAAAAAGATGGGAGGACTCCACAAATTTATGGTTTGGGACAGACCTATTCTTACCGATTCCGGTGGATTTCAGGTCTTTTCGCTTTCGGGGCTTCGTAAGATCGAGGAAGAGGGCGTTACCTTTCAGTCGCATATTGACGGACATCGCATCTTTATGGGGCCGGAGGAGAGTATGAGGATCCAGTCGAATCTGGCTTCTACCATCGCCATGGCTTTTGATGAGTGTCCTTCGAGTGTGGCAGAGCGGTCATACGTGGAGCAGTCGGTCGCGCGGACGACCAGATGGCTCTACAGGTGCCGTGACGAGATGGAGCGGCTCAATACACTTCCGGATACGATCAACAGGGAGCAGCTTCTTTTCGGAATCAATCAGGGGGCTATTTTTGAGGATATCCGGATCGATCACGCAAAGAGGATCTCAGAACTCGATCTGCCCGGATATGCGGTCGGAGGACTGGCCGTCGGGGAGACCCATGAGCAGATGTACCATATTCTGGAGGAGACGGTTCCTTATCTGCCGCAGAATAAGCCTACTTATCTTATGGGAGTGGGCACACCTGCGAATATTCTGGAGAGTGTCGAGAGGGGTGTGGACTTTTTTGACTGTGTCTATCCCAGCCGGAACGGACGGCATGGGCACGTGTACACCAATCACGGCAAGATCAATATTCTGAATGCCAAATATGAGCTGGATGACCGTCCGATCGAAGAAGGGTGCGGCTGTCCGACGTGCAGGCACTACAGCAGGGCATATATCCGGCATCTGTTCAAGGCGAAGGAGATGCTGGGAATGAGACTCTGTGTGCTGCACAACCTGTATTATTATAACCACCTTATGCAGGAGATCAGGGATGCGCTGGATGAGGGCAGGTTTGCGGAGTATAAGAAGATGAGGCTGGAGGGCTTTGAGGAGGGCAAGATCCTGCATCCTACCGAGCAGTAAAAAAATAAAGAAACTCTTGAAGTGGAATGCTTTTTTGTGTAATATAGGTATAGTCATGTCAGAAGGGAATCTGACATTTGCAATTAATGCATTCTTTCCCGAAGAATAATAGTTTAGGAGGAATTTACTATGTTATTGGCAGCGAGTACTGATGCAGCAGCCGGCGGCGGCGCTATGGGAATGGGATTTACCGTTATCTGGATGGTTGCGCTTTTTGCCATCATGTATTTTATGATGATCCGTCCCCAGTCAAAGGAGCGGAAAAAGACACAGGCCATGCTGGCATCGATGGAAGTCGGTGACAGTGTTGTCACAACAAGCGGCTTTTACGGCGTCATCATTGATATGACCGAAGAGGATGTCATCGTTGAGTTCGGTAACAACAAAAACTGCCGTATCCCGATGCGCAAACAGGCGATCGCAGAGGTCGAGAAGGCCGATGCAGGCATCGCAGAAAAGTAAATTGCATATTTATGAGTAAAAATAAACAGGCATCGTAACCATTCGGTGCTTGTTTTTTTCTTCATATTACTTATAAAACAGTTGAAATGCGCAAAAAAGTGTATTATTATTTATTTCGGTACGCTTGAAAAACAGTTCAGGCCGTGAAAAATAAACTGGTTTTAGCTAGGAGGATGTGATTGACAATGAGTAGAGTGTATAATTTTTCTGCAGGTCCTGCAGTGCTCCCGGAAGCGGTTCTCGAAGAAGTGGCAAGTGAGATGATGGACTATCGCGGCACAGGTATGTCAGTGATGGAGATGAGCCATCGCAGTGCTGCTTTCCAGGCAATCATTGATGAGGCTGAAAAGGATCTCAGAGAACTTATGAACATTCCTGACAATTATAAAGTCCTTTTCCTTCAGGGTGGAGCATCACAGCAGTTTGCTATGATTCCCATGAATCTGATGAAAAACCGCGTGGCTGATTTTATCGTCACCGGGCAGTGGGCGAAGAAAGCTTATCAGGAAGCACAGAAGTATGGGAAAGCGAACAAGATCGCCTCTTCCGAAGATAAGACTTTCTCCTACATTCCGGATTGCAGCGACCTTCCGATCAGCCCTGATGCGGATTATGTATATATTTGCGAGAACAATACCATCTATGGCACAAAATTCCACAAGCTTCCGAACACAAAAGGAAAGCTCCTGGTTGCGGACGTTTCTTCCTGCTTCCTGTCTGAGCCGGTTGATGTGACAAAGTATGGCATCATCTATGGCGGTGTTCAGAAGAACATCGGACCTGCAGGTATGGTTATCGTGATCATCCGTGAAGATCTGATCACAGAGGATGTTCTTCCGGGAACCCCGACCATGCTTACATACAAGACACATGCGGATGCAGGTTCTCTTTACAATACACCGAATGCTTACTGCATCTATGTATGCGGCAAAGTCTTCAAATGGCTGAAGGCTATGGGCGGTCTGGAAGAGATGAAGAA
>CAMNGN010000086.1 GCA_946538475.1 uncultured Blautia sp. | reverse complement strand
AGTATTCAGTATCTCCTGCGGGATGTATCGCCCGCTTTCAAGAATTCTCTTCATCCTGCCTGTCGTCTGCTCGTCAAAAAATGAGAAAAAGCTGCCGTTGATATTCTTGTTTTGGTGTTCCTTTGTAGGAGGAAGCGACTTCGCCAAATCGCCTTTGTTCAGCATGGCCAGGTAAGCAGGAATGAATGGCCGAATGGTTCCCGAATCGGCAAAACCTTCGGCCAGAGTTTCATAGATACCGATCCCTTCATAATCCAGATCGCCAAAATACAGGAGCTCGTTTCCCGCATCTTTCATATATGGTTCCGCACTGATCGTGAACTCCCGGAAGCTGCTTACCACCCGCTTTCCGGCACCATAAATCAGGGTTCCGATAACTTCTCCTAAAATCCGGTTATCCCCTTCAAGGAGATATCGCCGCATACCAAAAAACGGGTCCTTGTTCTCCAGGATCAATATCTTCTGTGGCACTTCACGATGGGCGGCAAAGTATGCAAATGGCTCTGCAGTAGAATACACGTTGAGTACGGATTCTTCTATCTTACATCGACTAAGTATGCTACGTCCCGCACCGCCTGATAGGAACTTTTCTTCCCCCCATATCTCAAAGCTTCTCTCGTTTCGGGATATCGTGACGGAAAGGCGTCTGCTCTGATCACGCAGATAGTCTGACAGGCGCCTTACATAGACACGATCCTTATCATACTTATCAAGGTGGTGCAGATAATACTCGACATTGATATGCGTATCAGTCCTGTACAGGAGCTCTTCCTCCCATGCGGAATAATCCGTTTTTTCTTCAATAACCCGGTACTGCGTGTGTAAAGCCGGTTTCCTGCCGTTTCCGGGGGATGATTTTACCGGCTCGATCTTTCCCGTATTTATGAGTTCCATCACATATCTATACTGAGATTCATAGGAATCCCTCATCCGCTTTTCCAGCAAATCTTCCAGGCTGCATTTTTTCATGTCTTTGAACCTGTTCCTTCCCGGTATTTACCATTTTTTAGGTAGTAAATCAAGATTTCCGTGATACCTCACAAGTCAATACCCCATCTCTTTCCTCGAATTCCGGTTCATCCTCCGCAGCAATGCCCCGTCCCACCTGGCTTTTTCGGAGATTGTCTGAATATCCAGGCCGTAAGGAATAGGAATCGGCTTGCCTTCATCGGAAATAGCAACATACGTCAGAAACGCCCTGTTGATCTCGCGCCTGAAACCATCCTTATCTTCTATATAAGAGTCCACACGCACTTCGCAGGAGGACTTCCCTACGTAAGTTATGCGTCCAAGAAGAACAACCTTGTCATTCAGGTAAGCTCCCTGCTTGAAGGTCAGATTATCGATGGAAGCCGTAGTAATGTTTAAGCCGGAGTGGCGCATGGCGACAATTCCTCCCACCTCGTCTATCCAGGAGATCAGCTGTCCGCCGAAGAGTCTTCCGGTAGAATTGATGTTTTCGTACCGTATCAGGTATGCGTTTTCAACCTGCGAAAACTCTACCGTCCTTTTTGGACGAGGATCGTTTGCTCCGTAATCAGAACCGGTTTGGCCGAGTCCAAGGTTTATATCTGTCATAACTTTAATACCTCCCATAATCAAGTCAAAGGCAACCTGCAATCCGCTTCGCTGCTTACCGATAACCAATAGCCCACTCCGTGGCTGTTCAATTTCTGCACAATGATTGTTTCCCGATAAATCACTCTATATTAATCCCTGCAAAAATACTCTTGTATAATACGACCCCTTCAAAATACTACTTACTCAAAAATGTCCGTATCTCATCGATTCGTTCCTCCGCGACAGCCCTGCCGATTTGATACACGCGCTCGAGCTCGTCAGGATCCTTCTCGGTGCGGCTTATGCCCAAAGCTTCAGGCGGCCGAATGACGATCGCTTTCCCGGATAGTTCCCTTTCTTTGATACGCTCCAGCTGCCGATTGTACCGCAAATGCCTGACCGCCATGGCCTCCGCGATTATTGGGTACTTTCTGAGCAGCACCTGCATAGCCGGAGAGCTCGGTTTTTTCATGTAGCCTTCAGGCTGAGTGAGAATGATAACATTCCTGTCATACCCTTTATCTTCCATAAACCGGAATGGCACCGGGCAGACTATCCCGCCGTCCAGCAATGTATATTTTCCAATCTGTACAGGCCGTGATGCCACAGGCATGGAGGATGACGCCCTCATCCATTCGATATCGACCGCTCCTCCGTCGCTGCATTTATGAAAAACGATCTTTCCGGTCTCCACGTTCGTTGCGCCGACATAAAACTCCATCGGATTCTTTTTGAATGTTTCCCGGTCAAACGGATCCAGCTTGTCGGGAAGTTCATGGTAACAAAACTCCACACCAAACATATCACCTGTTTTAAGCAGTGACCGGACACTGCAGTACCTGGGATCCTTGCAATATTTCTTATTGTATCGTATAGCTCTTCCTATCTGCCGGGACTTAAAATTGCAGCCGAAAGCCGCGCCCGCCGATATTCCGGCCGCCCCGTCAAAATCGATGTTTTCTTCCAGAAAAACATCGATCACCCCGCAGGTGAACATACCTCTTAAGGCACCGCCTTCCATGATCAGTCCTGTTTTCATATTCTGTTCTTTTCCCCCTGTCGCATATTTTGTTTGAATGTAAAATCGTTCCTGTTTTTCTATCTGTCACATTTTCTATGGTTTCTTGTCTTATCAATTATTATTCGAGGCAAAATCATTATTTTCTGAAATTTTATCTTGACAAATACTATTCGTTAGATTATAATAGCCTTATCAAAAAGAAAGAGGTACAAACCAATGTACAGTTAAATTCCAACTCATAATAATTTATAAAAGAGAGGTACAGACCAATGTACAATTAAGATTTTACCTCACAACCGTTTTATAAAAGCGAGGTACGGACCGATGTACAATTAAGATTTTACCTCACAACAATTTTATAAAAGGAGTACGGACCGATGTACAATTAATTTTTACCTCGAAATAATTAAATAAAGGAGGCATTATATGAGATTATTCGAACCGTTCTAGAAGGCGTTCCAATGGATTACAAATTGGAACGCCTATCATTTTGCGCAAAAATCTCATTTCTATAATAATAACATATCTTTACCCCGACAAGAAAGCCCCTGCTTTGACTCAAGCGGATCGCCTGCTTCTTTTTTTTGCATTTCTAAATTCCCGCGTGGAAACCTTCCCCCTTCCCCCGTATGTATTATACGGAAAGTGAAATATCACTAAACAAAAATACAAGCGAGGTGCGGCAAAACTTTCCCCGTACCGAATTTAGGAAATATATATAATAAAAAGGTGATTAAAACAATGACAGATATGAACAAACTCAATGATAAGGCACTCGAAAACGTAGCAGGCGGAAATGAAGGATGCTGTGGATGCAACAAGACCGTATGCGGACTTGTGACCGGTTACCTGGCTCTCCGTACCAGACCGTATTACAATGATTACAACATTATTGATAAACTCTATAACGGAGATACCGTACAGGTCCTGGGCGAAGTCATTGGCGGCGAAGATGGCCACAGCTACGTTATGGTATATTCCCCGAAGCTTGGCTGCAGGGGATATGTAAATGCAGCTTATATCGGGTAATAGTCGGGTGAAACAGGGGACGGTTCCTCGTTCCAAGGGTCGAAAGCAGAAAGTAATCTTTACACTTTCACCCTTGGAACGAGGAACCGTCCCCTGTTTCATCTCAGAACCCCAGCGAATCATTCACCAGAATCACATGTATCCTGCCTTCATGACGCGAGAATCTGGTAATCAGGAACTGGCAGCATATCGTGTCCGGAGATTTACAATTCATACATGATCCCGTCTTTGCGCACGGAGTGGAAAGGCCGAATCTCTGCGCATTGATCGGAGCAGCCACATTTCTGGCACGCTTCATCGCGCCGTCCACATCATCGCAGACTTTATTCATGCCCGCAATGACGATAACCTTTCTCGGTCCCTGCGCAATAGCGGATACCCTGTTGGAATTTCCGTCGATGTTCACCAGGATTCCATCCTCCGTCATGGCATTGGCACTTGTAAGGAACACATCTGCATCGTAGGCCATAAGCATGGCTTTTCTCTTGTCCTCATAGTCATCCCTGTCAATAAAATCGTAGTTTCCGCTTTTCAGAGCTTCCACCAAACCGATCTCATGCGCGCTCATTGCCCCGCCCATCGTGACAGAGCTCCCCTCCGGGATCAGCGAAAGTGCAATCTCCTTCGCCTCTTCTTTCGATCCGGCGTAATAACCTGTCATATTTCTTGACTCGAGTCCTTTGATTACTTTCCGCGCCAGAAGTTCATTTCTTTTTTTGATCATTTCATTCATGCTGTAACCTCCCTGTCCGTCTGCCATCATGTATCCTTCATCATTAGAAGCTTCTCTTCATTTGATTTTATCACATTTTTGCCCGGCGGCAACTGAAATCATACGGCCCCAACCACTCACCTGTTTCACTATTGCACATCTTACATTAACATTTTCATATTGCATGTCTATACAAAATATGCTATATTTGTGTCAGTTATAGTACATCCCCCACCCACACCTCAGGAGGCGACCATGGCTGAAAAATCAAGAACAAACTCCTCTGCATCCTTCCCCGAAAAAGTTCCGATGGCGGAGATGATCAAAAAGTATCGCAAAGAAGCAAAGATCTCCCAGCAGAGCCTTGCCGACCTGCTGCATGTCACCAGAAACACGGTCATCAACTGGGAGGCAGGCAAATACCGGCCGGATGCCGACCTGTTTCCGCCGCTCTGCGACATTCTGGGCATTACCCTGAATGACCTGTTTGGCATTGCCGATAACAGTTCTGACACCTTCTCGTCCAACGAGCGCAATCTCATATACCATTACCGTCTGATCAGCCCACTCGGACGGCACATCGTCGACCGTATGCTCGACAGCATTCTGGACGAAGAGATCCGGGAGAAAAGCCGCCTGATCAACGACAACACTCTGGGCGTCGCCGTGATCTCGACAAAAGCTGCCGCAGGTGACGGCTTCAACTACAGCGACATCCCGGTTGAGGACTACCGCTTCGTATTCAAGAGCGCGCGCAGCGAAAACGCCAATGCCATCATCCAGGTAAAAGGCAACAGTATGCTCCCCGTCTATCACGAGGACGAGTGGGTCTACGTGCAGTACGCCGATGCCGCCTATGTGGGTGAAGATGTGATCTGTTCCTCCCGCGCGGGCATGCACATCAAACGACTGGGAGAAAACGGTCCCTATTCAGTAAATAAGGATGCGCCGTTTGCCTTAAGCGCAGAGGACGATCACGTGCGTATCATCGGCCGCGTGCTTGGCATCGTCGATCCCGCGGCGGATTTTCCGAGTGAAGCTGACAATGCTGTCCTGGCAGAACTGCGGAGGGATGAGATACGTATGTTCAGGAAAGAGCATAACCTGTAAAACGCGGGAACGTCCCCAAGTACTCATCCCCTATAAATCGCCAAAATTAATGCTTTAATAATTGTTTTGGCGTTTTATACATTATTCTTATTTTATATTTCGCCGCTCATATCTAAATCACCGGCCATTTCTCTTTTTGTCAAATGAAACAGTAAATCACGGGGACAGGTTCCCCGACTCATCCTGCGGCTTGCCGCGGGCTGCGTCAGGGAACCTGTCCCCGTGACTCATTTTTTCAGTGGTCTCGGACCGTCCCCCGGTGTTTTCTCCGCAGCTCGAAAAGTTAATACTATATTTGCTTTTTACTTATTGCATGTTAATTAAATATGTGCTATATTAGCATCAGACAGATACTCAGCTGTCCAAACACGAAAGAAGGTGAACACCGTGTCGGCTGCCACCCCCACACATATCGGCTTTATGCCCATGCCCGATCATTTTCCGTACCGCGCCCTGTTTCTCCACGGCAGGCCGCGCCACAAAAAATATGATGCTTTTTGGATCAAACATCCGCCGATGAACATCACCCACCGTGCCAAGATCTTCTCCGCCTTTGACGCCCTTGCGGGGTTCGGTGACTGCATCTCGTCCAAACAGGTCGAGTACTGCGACAGGCGGCATTTGAGCGAAGGCGAACGCGAGGAACTTGCCCGAAAGCTGGCCGTTCTGCGGCAGCTTACATACAACGGAAAAGCCGCGCGCAAAAACCGGCCGCAGGTCACTGTAGAATACTTCTCACCCTGTACGGACAAAAACAATTTTGCCTACGGCACCGGTGGAATCTATGAGCATGTCAGCGGTACATGTCTGAAAGTCGATGAAGTCTGCGGAACAATCACGATAGATGAAACCTCTGTCGCAATTGAAGACATCTCAGACATCAGCGGAAACCTGTTCACCATAGACAGGAACCTCTTTCCGATCGAAGATACCTCAGGCATCAACCGGAACCTGCTTGACGTAGATAATAAGCACTCTCAAATTGAAGACACCTCAGGCACCGCCGGAAGCCCATACTCCGCAGAGAAGGTTCCTTATAATGAGTAAGCGTACATTCTCCCCCGACGAGCCCGTCTTCATCGCCATCGACATGAAGTCCTTCTATGCCAGTGTCGAATGCGTCGCCCGCGGGGTCGATCCTCTGAAGGCCAACCTGCTGGTCGCGGATCCCTCGCGCTCCGACCAGACCATCTGCCTGGCCGTCAGCCCTGCGCTGAAAGCCATCGGGGTGCCTTCAAGGCCGCGGCTGTTCGAGGCCAAGCAGGCCATCCGCCTCTATGAGCGCACACACCACACGCGGGTCCTGTACTACACCGCCACGCCGCGAATGGCCGAGTACGAGCGGGTCTCAGCCCTTATCTACTCCGTCTATCTGCGTTATGCCGCGGCAGAGGACATCCACGTGTACAGTATCGACGAAGTATTTGTCTACGCCACACCCTACCTGCACCTGTACGAGCAGGAAGCCATCCGTACCGGTGAGCACCCCGCCCACGTCATGGCTATGGCCATGATCCGTGATGTACTGAAGACTACAGGCATCACCGCAACCGTGGGCATCGGCACAAACCTCTACCTGTCCAAGGTGGCAATGGATATCGTGGCAAAAAAAGCCGCCCCTGACAAGGACGGCGTAAGAATCGCAGAGCTGAACGAAAGCTCCTACTGTTTTCGATTGTGGGATCACACTCCGCTGACCGACTTCTGGCAGATCGGTCCCGGCAAAGCCAACCGGCTGTACAAAAACTATATGTACACTATGGGACAGGTAGCCGAGCGCTCTGTCCGGAACGAAGAGTGGTTCTATAAGGAATTCGGCATAGACGGCGAGATACTCATCGACCATGCCTGGGGCATCGAGCCCGTCACAATGAAAGATATCAAGAGCTTCCGCCCGGTGCGCAACAGTCTGTCAAACGGCCAGGTTCTGCCCCGCCCTTACAAATTTGACGAAGCCCGCATCGTCTTTCTGGAGATGATCGACGTGCTGTGCGCGAGCATGTACCGCAAAAGCCTGGTCTCCCGCGTCTTTACCTGGTGGATCAGCTTCGACTGGAAAAGCCTGGAGGAATTCCCCGACTACGACGGGCCTGTTGTCATCGACTTTTACGGCAGGCTCCATCCCAAACATACAAACGGAACCGTCCGGCTGGTGAGCGCCACCAACTCATACAAAACGGTCTCCGCTTCCATGGCGGAAATGTTCGACAAAAAGGTAGACCGCCGGCTTCTGATCAGGCGCATCGGCGTAAACGCCGACAAGACCGAAGCAGACAACGGCATGTATCAGCTCGATCTCTTCACCGATTACGAAGCACTCGAGAAAGAAAAAGCCATACAAGGCGCCATGCAGGAGATACGGCAGAAGTATGGTAAAAATGCGGTGGTGAAGGGCCTGAACATGTTAAAAGGCGCAACTACGATGGAACGGAATATGCAGATTGGGGGGCATCGACGGTGAAACAGGGGGACGGTTCACACATCCGGTATAAACAACAGATCATGATTGACGCTCGTATAAAACAGCTT
>CAMNGN010000085.1 GCA_946538475.1 uncultured Blautia sp. | reverse complement strand
ATTACATCATTCCCATGCCCGGGTTTCCTGCCGGCATCGGAGGTACATCTTCTTTGATGTTGGAAACGACAGACTCGGTGGTGAGCAGTGTGGAAGCTACGCTGGTAGCGTTCTGCAGAGCACTTCTGGTAACCTTTGCGGGATCCAGGATGCCGCTGCTGACCATATCGACATACTCTTCTGCCAGAGCGTCAAAGCCTACGCCTACCTCGGACTCTTTTACCTTGTTGACGATAACGGAGCCTTCGAGGCCTGCATTCTCGGCAATGTGGTACAGAGGAGCTTCGAGAGCTTTAAGGATGATGTTTGCACCGGTCTTCTCGTCGCCTTCAAGGTCTGCTGCCAGTTTGGCAACTTCCTTGGCTGCGTGGATGTATGCGGAACCGCCGCCTGCGATGATTCCTTCTTCAACTGCCGCACGTGTAGCAGCCAGAGCGTCTTCCATACGAAGCTTAGCTTCTTTCATCTCGGTCTCGGTAGCTGCACCTACACGGATAACTGCTACGCCGCCTGCCAGTTTGGCAAGTCTTTCCTGAAGTTTCTCACGGTCAAAGTCGGATTTGGTCTCTTCAATCTGCTTACGGATCTGTGCGATTCTGTTGCTGATGGCTTCTTTTGCACCGAGGCCGTCAACGATAACGGTATTTTCTTTGCCAACCTTGACAGATTTGCAGCGTCCGAGCTGTGCCATGGTAGCTTCTTTCAGATCGAGACCCAGTTCGTCGGAGATTACCTGGCCGCCTGTCAGGATAGCGATATCCTGCAGCATTTCTTTTCTTCTGTCGCCATAGCCCGGAGCCTTGACAGCTACTACCTGGAATGTTCCTCTCAGTTTGTTGACGATCAGTGTGGTAAGAGCTTCGCCTTCGACATCCTCAGCGATGATGAGGAGCTTAGCACCTGCCTGAACGATCTGCTCAAGGAGCGGAAGAACTTCCTGGATGTTGCTTATCTTCTTGTCGGTGATCAGGATGTACGGATCGTCGAGAACCGCTTCCATCTTCTCCATATCGGTAGCCATGTATGCGGAGATATATCCTCTGTCGAACTGCATACCTTCGACAAGGTCAAGCTCTGTGTGCATGGTCTTGGATTCTTCTACGGTGATAACGCCATCATTGGAAACTTTTTCCATAGCGTCTGCAACAAGCTGTCCAACCTCCTCGTCTCCTGCGGAGATAGCAGCTACGTTTGCGATCTGCTTCTTGCCGTTGACTTTCTGGCTCATGTTCTTGATGGCTTCGACTGCCTTCTCGGTAGCTTTCTTCATACCTTTACGAAGGATGATCGGGTTAGCGCCTGCTGCCAGGTTCTTCATTCCTTCGTGAACCATTGCCTGTGCAAGTACGGTAGCTGTTGTGGTTCCGTCGCCGGCAACATCGTTTGTCTTGGAAGCAACTTCTTTGATCAGCTGTGCGCCCATGTTTTCGAAGCCGTCTTTCAGCTCGATCTCTTTTGCGATGGTAACACCGTCGTTTGTGATGAGCGGAGCGCCGTAGGATTTTTCAAGAACTACGTTACGGCCCTTAGGTCCAAGTGTTACTCTGACTGTATCTGCAAGCTGATTTACACCGCTCTCGAGAGCTGTTCTTGCTTCTGCACCGAATTTGATTTCTTTTGCCATGATTTATCGTTCCTCCTGATCTCTTCTATTTACTGTATGATTGCGAGAATATCACTTTGGCGTACGATGATGTACTCTTCTTTGTCGGCCTTTACTTCTGTTCCTGCATATTTGGAGTAGATGACTTTATCACCGACGGAAACTTCCATCTTAACTTCTTTTCCGTCAACCATTCCGCCGGGGCCTACTGCGACTACTTCGGCCTGCTGTGGTTTTTCCTTTGCCTGTCCCGGAAGAACGATTCCTGATTTGGTGGTTTCTTCTGCTTCAATCTGTTTTAAAACGACACGATCACCTAACGGTACTAACTTCATTTTATTTTCCTCCTGAGATCTGTTGTATTCTGATTTACTAGCACTCACTTTGTCTGAGTGCTAATCACTGTGGTTATATTATTGGATTTGGGCGGGGTTTGCAAGTCTGAAAAACAAGTGTATTTCTCTATATTTCAGTTTATATCTTTATTTATCTCTGTTTTTCTCTTGTTTTCTTACCGGAATATATTTTTTATTGAAAACAGAAAACAAATGGAACACGGGGACGGTTCCTCGTTCCACCCAACTATACACTGGAATAACTCTTGTGTATTTCCGGGTGGAACGAGGAACCGTCCCCGTGTTCCATTTGTTTTCCTTGATCAGTCTTTCTTTCTCTGTGCCTTGATCTCTTCCAGCTCGTCGAAGATGACTTCGTTCAGAACTTTAATATATGTTCCCTTCATACCCGAGGAACGCGACTCGATTACGCCGGCGCTCTCAAACTTGCGAAGCGCGTTAACGATTACGGAGCGGGTGATGCCTACCCTGTCCGCTATCTTGCTGGCGACCAGGATGCCTTCGGGGCCGTCCAGCTCATCGAAGATGTGGATGATGGCCTCGAGCTCCGAGAAGGAAAGGGTGTTGAACGCAGATTTGACTACCTGCTGCTTGCGGTCTTCCTCGGCATTCTCTTCGTGGACGGCACGCATCATTTCCAGTCCGACTACGGTGGTGCCGTATTCGCTGACGATGATGTCCTCGATGTCATACGGGTTGTCTTTTCTGTACATAAACACAGTTCCGAGTCTCTCGCCGCCGATATCGATGGGATTGATGATTCCCTGATATCCGGTATCGATGCCTTCAAAGCCCAGAGTCTGCAGGTTTACATTCTCCTTTGTGGAGAGGACGCCCAGAAAACGCTCGTTGAGCAGCGGGTCGACATGACTTCCCACCTTGTCATCGATCATCTGTGTGAGTTCTTCCACTCCGGGACAAAGGCTGACGCCCAGGATCTTTCCTTTTTTGCTGATTACCAGGATATTGGAACTGAGGGTCTCCATCAGTACCTGACAAATATCGTTGAATACTACCTTGCTGGAACTGGTGTTGTGCAGGAGCTTGTTGATCTTACGGGTTTTATCCAATAGTTGTACGCTCATTATGTCCTCCTTTCGTTGCTGCTGTCAAAATACTGTACAGATAATCGCTATGCTATGTATAGAAATAAGTCATAGAGTAAATCGATTAAAGGTAACCGGCAATCCGCTGCGCTGCCTGCCGCTAACCGAAAGTCTGCTCCGCAGGCTTTCGGTTAAATTTTCAGTCTTTGTTTATGGAAATTTTGATATATCTCAGTTTACATGCATATTTGATTCTTTTCAAGCTAAATTTTGCTTTTTCTGAAAATATTATGGAGGTATACATATTATGCCACAACTTTGAAAGACAAAGAAACACACGGGGACGGTCCTTTTGTGTTCGGGTACAAATGGTGCAGAATATTGCCACAAGTACTCCCGAACACAAAAGGACCGTCCCCGTGTGTTTCCCCTGTTTCACTGTTTCTCCGAATACCCGCAGGTCTTCTCGCTGCACACGAGCCTGCCGCCGCGTTCGGTCATATAACTGCCGCACTTCGGGCAGCGTTTGTCGGATGGCTTCTGCCAGGACATGAAGTCGCATTCCGAATTGATACATCCGTAAAATCTTCTGCCCTTCTTTGTCTGACGGATGACGATGTCCTGGCCGCACTTCGGGCAGGAGACGCCGGTCTTTTCGTAGTAGGGCATCGTGTTCTTGCACTCCGGGAAGCCGGGGCAGGCGAGGAACCTGCCGTGAGGTCCGTACTTGATCACCATGTTACGGCCGCAGTTCTCGCAGATCACATCGGTGACTTCGTCGCCGACATCGACTTTTTCGAGCTGTCCTTCTGCTTCGTCCACGCTCTTTTTGAGGTCGGGATAGAAGTTACGGACCACAGTCTTCCACTGTACCGTTCCCTCTTCGACGCAGTCCAGCAGCCCCTCCATCGTTGCGGTGAAGTTCACATCGACGATCGACGGGAAAGACTGTTTCATGATATTGTTGACCACTTCGCCCAGCTCGGTAACGTACAGATTCTTCTGCTCTTTGGAGATATACCTTCTGCTGATGATCGTGGTGATGGTCGGCGCATAGGTACTCGGACGTCCGATGCCCAGCTCCTCCATGGTCTTTACCAGCGAAGCCTCGGTATAATGTGCCGGAGGCTGCGTAAAGTGCTGTTCCGGATTGAGCTCGGGAGCATCCAGTGTCATTCCCTCTTCCAGACGAGCCGAAAGAACGTTATCTTTGACTTTATCCTCCTCGGCCGTGTACACCGACATAAAGCCGTCGAACACGATTCTCGATGCAGAGACGGTAAAGAGATACTCTCCTGCGCCGATATGTACCGAAGTTGTCTCGTACCGAGCCGGAGCCATTCTGCTGGCTGTAAAGCGTTTCCAGATCAGCTGATAGAGCCTGAACTGATCACGGGAAAGCGACTCCTTGACTGCCGCAGGCGTACGTGTGATATCGGTGGGACGAATGGCCTCGTGCGCATCCTGGATCTTCTGGCCGTTTTTGGAGGCCTTCTCCGTTTTGGATACGTAGTCTTCGCCGTACTGCTCTCCGATGTACTGCCGTGCCGCCGCATCGGCCTCTTCGGAGATACGTGTGGAGTCGGTACGCAGGTAGGTGATGATACCTACGGTTCCGTTTCCTTTGATGTCGATTCCTTCATAGAGCTGCTGCGCGATGCGCATGGTCTTCTGTGTGGAGAAGTTGAGTACCTTGGATGCTTCCTGCTGAAGCGTACTTGTCGTAAACGGAAGCGGCGCGGTGCGGGTCCTCTCTCCGGTCTTTACCTCGGTGATCTCGTAGGATTTTCCTTCGAGTTCCTTGATGAGGCTGTTCATCTCCTCCTCGGAGTGAATCTCTATTTTCTGTCCTTCTTTTCCGTAGAAACGGGCGACCAGCGGCTTTTTCTCACCTTTGACGGCGAAATTGCCTTCCAGTGTCCAGTACTCTTCGGGGATGAAGGCATTGATCTCTTCCTCGCGGTCACAGATGATGCGCAGTGCCACGGACTGCACACGGCCCGCCGAGAGCCCTCTCTTTACTTTTGCCCACAGAAGGGGGCTGATCGTATATCCCACCATACGGTCGAGCATACGTCTGGCCTGCTGAGCGTCCACCAGATTCATATCGATGTCACGCGCCTGCTTGATCGATGCTTTTACCGCAGTTTTTGTGATCTCGTTAAAAGTGATCCTGTGCATCTTGGAGGGATCTTCCTTCAGCGCCTGCTGCAGGTGCCAGGATATTGCCTCTCCCTCACGGTCAGGGTCGGTTGCCAGATATATTTTGTCCGCTTTTTTAGCCTCTTTGCGGAGCGCAGACAAAAGATCTCCCTTCCCTCTGATCGTTATATACTTTGGCTCGTAGTCGTTCTCCACATCGATGCCGAACTGGCTTTTGGGAAAATCCCGCACATGTCCGTTTGATGCGGCCACTTCGTAATTGGAGCCAAGAAATTTCTTAATCGTCTTTACCTTTGCGGGTGACTCGACGATAACAAGATTTTTTGCCATGTTACCTCTCCTGTCGATCAGCCGGAAATCTATCTCTTACTTTTCTTCCGTCACTGTCTTATATAATAGTGCTTCCCCACCTCACGCACAAAGCCCATCAGCGTAAGCTCGACAAGCCCGCTGCTCACTTTTCGCGCATCCAGGCCGCTTTTTCTCACCAGGGTGTCAAAGGCAACCGGTCGGGAATCTAGGTAACTATACAACAATTTCAAATCTGATGCAAGAGTCAACATCTTTTTTTCGTTCATTATTTGTTCATTTTTTTCTTTGGACTCCATGCCCCATTCTCCCAGAAGGACTTCCGGGCAGTAGGCGATGCCTGCTCCGTCAAAGATGAGCTTATTGCAGCCCCTGCTCAGGCTGTCCGTCACCGCGCCGGGAACCGCATAGATGGCTTTCCCCTGCTCCAGCGCACAGTCCGCCGTGATCAGGGAACCGCTCTTCTCGCGTGCTTCGACGATGAGGACAACGTCGGAAAGAGCGCTGATGATGCGGTTTCGGGCGGGGAAGCGAAAAGCCATGGGCGGCGTGCCGGGTTCATATTCTGTTATTATTCCTCCTCCCTCCCGCAGGATTCTTTCATACAGATTTCGGTTGGCGGTCGGATAACAGATGTCCGCGCCGCTGCCCAGCACGGCAAATGTAGGAGTACTTCCTTCCAGCGCCCCTTTATGCCCTTCGGAGTCGATGCCCGAAGCCAGGCCGCTGATCACCTGCACGCCGTGGCTGCTCACCACCTGCGCATAGCGGAAAGCCTGTATGCGTCCGTAAGCGCTGCACGACCGTGCTCCGACCACAGCCATGGAAGGAGCTTTGTCATCGGGCAGATTTCCGATGTAATAAAGCTGTGCGGGCATGTTCGGCAGCTTTTTCATTCGGCTCGGATACAGCGGATCATCCTTTTTTACACAGTGAATTTCGTAAGGAATTCTTTCCATATAAATATGTCCTCCGTATGCTTTTTATGCCCAGTATTTTCGATCGAGGCCTCTGTATGAAAGAGCTTCGGCCAGGTGTTCGGCTTCGATCCGGTCGCTGTGGTCAAGGTCTGCGATGGTCCTGCTCACCCGCAGTACACGATGATACGATCTCATGCTCAGCTGCATCCGGTCGAATGCGGATTTGATCAGTTTGGAGGCTTCCGGGGACAGAGTGCAGAATTCATCCATCTGCTTTCCGTGCAGCTCCGAATTGCAGAGGATACCCAGGCCTTCGTAGCGCTGTCTTTGCAGTTCACGTGCGGCGACGACACGCTTGCGGATATCCTCCGAGGTCTCCTGCGCTGCCTTGTTTTTCAGGTCTTCGTAGGAGGTTTCGGGGATATCGGCGCACAGGTCGATCCTGTCCAGAAGGGGGCGGCTGATTTTTCCCAGGTAACGGTGAACTTCGGCCTGGGTGCATTTACACTTTTCCATGTTTGGGTAGAATCCACATGGGCAAGGATTCGTAGATGCGACAAGCATAAAATCAGCAGGAAAAATGTAGCTCCCGGATGCCCTGGAGATACAGATCATCTTTTCTTCCAATGGTTGACGCATAATTTCGAGGGTATAGCGCGAGAATTCCGCGATCTCATCGAGAAAAAGGACGCCGCGATGGGCCAGAGTGATCTCACCGGGGTGCGGAATGCGGCCGCCGCCGGCAAGAGATTGCGCAGTACTTGTATGATGCGGACTGCGAAAGGGTCGTACGTGGATCAGCGGATCACTCTCTGTAAGTAATCCGGCGATGCTGTAGATTTTGGTAAGTTCCAGACTCTCTTCAAAGGTGAGCGGAGGCATGATCGTCGGGATCCGTTTTGCGATCATCGTCTTGCCTACCCCGGGAGGTCCGATAAACAGCAGATTGTGAAATCCGGCCACGGCAATCTCGGCAGCTCTTTTGGCTCCTTCCTGCCCGTGGATCTCGGAAAAATCCAGTTCAGGTTCCTTATGAACCTCTTCCTCTTCAAATTTTTTTCTTCCGTGGGCGTACAGCTCGGGATCTCTGATAAAATCCATGGCTTCCCGCAGATTTGAAACGCCCAGCACAGTAATGTCTTTGACGAGCGAAGCCTCCCGCAGATTTCCCTCCGGGATGACGCAGTAGCTGCATCCCAGCTCACGCGCCCGTATGACCCGGGCCAGAACTCCCGAGATGGCCTGTACCTCGCCGGACAGACTGAGTTCTCCCATGAACATGCCGCCGTGGAGGTACTTCTCTTCGATGAGCCCTGCCGCAGCCAGGATCGCGATGCCTACCGGAAGGTCGAATCCTGATGACTCCTTTCGGATATCGGCAGGCGCCAGGTTTACGGTGATCCGTTTGGGGGGCAGGTTTATACCGGTGTTACGAAGCGCCGTGCGGACTCTGTCCTGCGCTTCTTTGACCTGCGAGGCTGCGTACCCCACCATGATGAATGAGGGGAGGCCGTCACTCACATCCGCTTCGACTTCGATCGGAGTGACTTCCATCCCCCGGATAGCTGCTGTAAGTACACTTGCAAACAAAGGTGCATCCCTCCCTTTTCTATTTT
>CAMNGN010000084.1 GCA_946538475.1 uncultured Blautia sp. | reverse complement strand
CATGAGCATGAACACGATGATGAGCACCATCACCATGAACATTATCATGAGCATGAACACGATGATGAGCACCATCACCATGAACATTATCATGAGCATGGACATGGAGAGGAGCATCACCACGACCATGACCATCATCATGTGCACAGAGGGCTCCCCGAGATCACTGCGATCATCGATGCGGGCGAAATGACGGATAGCGCGAGAAAACTCGCCCATAAGATATTCAGGATCATTGCCGAGGCGGAGGCCAAAGCACATAATACCCCGGTAGATCAGGTGCATTTCCACGAAGTCGGAGCGATAGATTCCATCGTGGATATCGTCTCGGCAGCGGTATGCCTTGATGATCTTCATGTAGACGAAGTGATCATTCCGTCCGTTACGGAGGGAACCGGAACCGTCCGCAGTCAGCACGGCATATTATCCATACCTGTCCCCGCAGTGACAAATATTGTCGCTGCAGAAGGGCTTGATCTGAAGATCAGCAATATCAAAGGCGAGCTGGTCACGCCTACCGGGGCGGCGGTCGCTGCGGCGTTCCGCACATCAAAGGAACTGCCGGCCGAATTCCGCATCCGCCGCATCGGTCTGGGTGCAGGAAAACGGAAATATGAATGCCCGGGAATCCTGCGCGCCATGCTGATCGAGTATGACGAAAAGACGGCTGCACAGGTTTCATCCGATCAGATCGTACGTCTCGAGACGAATATCGACGACTGCAGCGGAGAGATTCTGGGCTATACATTGGAACGGCTCATGGAAGCCGGCGCGAGAGATGCCTTCTACCAGCCGGTCTTCATGAAAAAGAACCGTCCGGCATGGCTTCTTACCGTGATCTGTAAAGAAGATAAGAGAGAAGCTCTGGAAGAGATCATCTTCCGCGAGACAACAACCATCGGGATACGCAGGAGCGTGATGGAAAGAACGATCCTGGAAAGAGAGATCCTGACGGTGAAAACAGCCTACGGCGATGCGCAGGTGAAAAAGTGCACGACCGGCAGCAGCGTCAGGTTCTACCCGGAGTATGAGAGCGCGGCTGCGCTCAGCCGGAGTGCAGGGGTGCCGCTGCAGGATGTGTATCGGGAGATAGAGAAAACCATGAGATGAAACAGGGGGACGGTTCCTCGTTCCACGGGTGGAACGAGGAACCGTCCCTCTGTTTCACTCTTTGGGTCACTGAGAAACGTCCCCATTGGCCCAACCGACTTATTTCACATCATCCCCACTGCCAACCCCAGCAGCTTCTTCGCCTCCTCAATCGCCTCCGGAGGCATCCCTTCATTCATAAAATCGATACAAGCCCCAAACAACTCATACCGAATAAATCGAATTACCATGGAACGATCGGTTCCTTCCGTTTTGAGCCCGGACCCTTCGCCCTCGGAAGCGGCGTCAAACCAGGCCGTGACGGTATAATCACAGATGCGCATCAGATACTGCTCAAACACTTCCCGTCTGACCGAATGATAAATATGGTTGATCGCTCTGCGGTTCTCCAGAACAAAAGAAAAAACAGCCTCCACGCATTCCTCCAGCGAAGAGATATCGGGATACGCAGCGATCAGCGCAGTTGCCTCATCCTTTACGATCTCCTCCATCATCTCCGGAATGTCATGGTAATGATAATAGAAGGAATTTCTGTTGATGCCGCAGTCGGCCGCGATCTCACGTACGGTAATTCCGGTGAGAGGCTGCTCATTCAGCAGCTTTATAAACGAATTTTTGATTGCTTTTTTGGTAAGATTTGACATGGGTTCCTCCTCGATCTCAGATCATTGTTCTATTATACCTTTCTGCAGAAAAAACAACAACTCCTGTATTCACGTACCATCATTTCTGTTTGGGCAAATTTTGCCGGATGCCCAAAAACCGGGCACTTCACCTCTTTCGCCTATTTATAATCCCACCCATCATGAGTAGAGTAAGCATATGCAAAAGGATTAGCACTCGATACAAACGAGTGCTAACACAGACAAACACTACCGGCGCTCGCCGGATGTGAATAGTTGCTCTTAATACTTATGGAGGAAGTGAAACTGATGCGTTTTTCAAAAGCTGTGGTAAAGTACCGTATTCCGATCTTTATCCTTACCATACTGCTGATGATCCCGTCGGTATTGGGAATGGTACGGACAAGGGTAAATTATGATATGCTGGACTACCTGCCGTCAGACATGGACACGGTAATAGGACAGGGTGAACTGAAAGAAGAGTTCGGCAAAGGTGCCTTCTCGATCATCATTGTCGAGGATATGCCCGATAAAGAAGTGACCGGCCTGATCGACAAGATCAAAGAAGTGCCGCACGTGGACAGCGTGCTTTGGTATTCATCTCTGGCAGACATCTCCATACCTAAGGAGATGCTTCCCGACAAAATATATGATGTGTTCAACACAGATCACTCCACGGCAGTGGCAGTATTCTTTGACAGCGGAACATCGGAAGATGTGACTATGGACGCCGTAAGAGAGATCAGAGCGATTGCAGGAAAGCAGTGCTTTGTATCGGGTCTCTCCGCACTGGTCACAGATCTCAAGGATCTGTGCGAGAAAGAAGAGCCGATATATGTAGGACTTGCAGTCATCTGCGCGCTGGCAGCCATGTTCCTGTTTTTGGACAGCTGGCTGGTCCCGATCGTATTCATCGTATCGATCGGAATGATGATCCTGCTGAATCTCGGCACCAACTTTTTCCTGGGCCGGATCTCTTATATTACAAAAGCATTGTCCGCAGTGCTGCAGCTGGCTGTCACGATGGACTATTCGATCTTCCTGTGGCAGAGCTACAACGAACATAAGAATACAATGAAGGCCACAAAAACCTTGAACGAGGATGCCATGGCCGAGGCGATTCACGAGACACTGGTCTCTGTGATCGGAAGTTCGGTAACGACGATCGCCGGGTTTATCGCCCTTTGCTTTATGAGCTTTACCCTCGGCAAAGACCTGGGTATTGTCATGGCGAAAGGTGTGCTGCTTGGCGTTCTGGGCAGTGTGACGGTTCTTCCTTCGATGATCCTGCTTCTGGATAAGCCGCTTCATCATACGAGACACAAAGCACTGATACCGGCTATGGGTAAGATTTCCGAGAAACTTGTCCGCATATATCCCGCGTTTCTTGTCCTTTTTGTGATACTTCTGATCCCCGGCGTGTACAGTTACCGGATGACAAACAACGAAGTGTACTATGACATGGGCGACTGCCTGCCGGACTATATCGAGTATGTCACAGCCAAGAACAAACTGGCGGATGAATTCAACATCGCTTCCACGCACATGGTGCTGGTGGACAGCAGCGTATCGGACAAAGATAAAGCGTCGATGATCCACGAGATGGAGGAAGTTCCCGGAGTCAAATTTGTACTGGGAATCGAGTCGTTGACAGACGCTCGTATACCTGAAGAGATGCTTCCGGAAGATGCTCTGAAAATGCTGAAGAGCGACAAGTGGGAGCTGATGATGATCAGCTCGGAATACAAAGTGGCGAGCGACAAGGTCAACGATCAGGTAGATGCCCTCAATACCATCCTGAAAAAGTATGATCCAAACGGTATGCTGATCGGCGAAGCACCTTGCATGAAAGATATGATAGAGACAACAGGACACGACTTCAAAGTGGTCAATCTGGTATCGATCATCGCCATCTTCGTGATCATTCTTCTGGTCGAACAGAGCCTGTCCATCCCGTTTATTCTGATCGCCGTGATCGAGCTTGCCATCTTTATCAACCTGGGCATGGCTCATTTCCTGGGACAGTCGCTTCCGTTCATCGCCCCGATCTGCATCAGTACCATTCAGCTGGGCGCAACGGTCGACTACGCGATCCTGATGACTACGCGTTATAAATCAGAGAGAAATTCGGGAAGAGAAAAACGCGAAGCGGTCATTACAGCCCTCAAGACATCGGCACCTTCCATCATCGTCAGCGGCATGGGACTTTTCGCAGCCACCTGCGGAGTTGCCGTTTATTCTAACATCGACATCATTAAATCCATGTGTATGCTGATGGCCAGAGGTGCAGTGGTCAGTATGGCCTGCGTTATCCTGATCCTTCCTGCGATGTTGATGCTCTTTGACGGACTGATCCGCAAGACTACGAGAAAAATGAAATGATGAGTTGACTGTTCGGAACGGATCTCGAATACATACGATACATTTTCCGGTCAGAAAGATTGAGTAATGATTCTTCCGGGAAGAACATGTACGGTGCAGATTGAAAAAAGTGGAGGATTTGAAAATGGCAGTATATAGAAATAAAAAGATGTCAAAAAGCAGAAAACTTCTGCAATACGGAAAACGCATCACAGCATGTGCCGCGGCATTGACCATGACGATCACTGCATGTGGCATAGCAGCCGGCAGCACGGAAGCCGAGCAGACTGCAGCAGAAGAAACAGTCGGAGGTACGGAATCTGAGCAGACTGCAGAAGAAGCAGTCGATAGCGCAGAGACCGAGCCGGAAGAAACGGAAGAATCGACTGAGTCAGCAAAGAAGGAAGAAACGGTCTACGTGATTGCCGACGCCGCGGGAGTACCGCAGGATGTGATCGTCAGCGACAGGCTTGATAACGAGGCGGCTGCGGATACGATCGCAGACGAAACGGAGCTTTCCGACATCGAAAATATCAAAGGCGACGAGACCCCGGAACAGACCGAAGACGGAGAGATGGAATGGGACGCCTCGGGCGACGATATCTTTTATCAGGGTACGACCGACAAAGAACTTCCCGTGACAATAACAGTGACTTACACACTCGACGGCGAAGAGATGAGCCCCGAGGAGATGGCCGGAAAGAGCGGCGATGTCGTTATCCGTTATGATTACACAAATACCGAAGAACGCGAAGTGGAGATCGAAGGTACAGAGACTAAACTGCACGTGCCCTTCACGGTCGTGACAGGCTTCCTTGTCGATGAAGACAGTCTGACCGATGTCGAGATCACCAACGGACGGCTGCTGAGCGACGGCGAACGTACCATCGCCGTGGGCATCGCTTTTCCGGGACTCGCAGAGGATCTGGAAAACCCGGCTTATGAATCACTCACAAAGCTCGCGAAAGCCGATGTTCCGGACTATGTGGAGATCAAAGGCCATACCGATAACTTCAGATGGGGAACCGGCTATACACTGGTGACCAACGAAATCTTCTCCGCATCGGATATGGATGCAGAGCCATTTATCGATGAAGTGTTCGGAAAACTCAGTGCACTGAAGGACGGCGTAAATCAGATTTTTGAAGGCGCGACCAAACTTAACGAAGGCGCAGGTGAACTGAAAAACGGTGCCTCCGATCTGGCAGACGGACTGGGCACCCTCACAGAAAACAACGAAGCCCTGACAACAGGCGCACAGGAAATCTTTAACGGTGTACTGGATTCGGTAAAAGAACAGCTTGCCGCAGCCGGCGTTCCGGTAGAAGAACTGACTGCAGAGAATTATGAGCAGGTTCTGGGTATGATCCTTTTGGCAGCTGACGATGAGAGCAAGGAAAAAATTTCCTCCGCTATAGAAAAGCTCAATTCACTGAAGGAATTCTGCGACGGCCTGACAGAATATACAAACGGCGTAGCAGCAGCCAAAGAAGGCGCGGATCAGCTGAACACCGGCAGCGGTGAGCTGCAGAGTGGAACAGCAGCGCTTCTTCTGGGCGCAGGCGTGCTGAACGGATCGATCCCGGATCTCTCGGGAATTCCGGATGTGTTGAAAGAATCGATCGCGCTGGGCGAGAGCTATAACAGCTTCGCGGGTATTGCGGACGGAATGAAAGGAAAAGTAAGGTTTATCTGGAAACTGGAAGGAATAGAGTGAAACAGAGGGACGGTTCCTCGTTCCACGTGTGGAACGAGGAACCGTCCCTCTGTTTCACTCCTTCTTACCCCTCAAAGAGGCAAGTGACCCGTCCTTCTTTTTTATCATAAAAATAGATGTTATCAGAAAGAAAATCTTCCGCAGGCGTACACTCCTGTATCGTTGATGTAAGCACCTCACGCAGATTCACCGGATCGACAATACCGGCGGCGTGCACCATAACCTCATGAATACTGGTAAATGCCAGGAACAGGTCAGCATCCAGAAGGGCGGATATCCGCGGAAGCACTCCCGGGAGGAAGGCAGCCACCGCGCCGTTTGTCCGTTTTGTTGTACTGATACAGTTCCCGACCTCTTCGATCGAAAGTACATCGGTGGACATGAGGTCCATAAAATTATCGCCGCGATAGTTGGGATTCATAAGGATCTTTTCCCATCTGTACGCTCTCGGAGGAGTGAGAAAATAGGTGTTCAGCAGTGCGGCATCAAAGACCTCCGATGCTTCCATACCCCACATCTTTAACATTTCTGTCTTTACCTTAAAGCTCGAGAGGACATTTTGATGCTCACCGCAGTCCACATAAAGCACCTGCGCAATATCCCCCACATGACGAAATACTCCGTCTTCAAGGTCTTCCATCTGCGAAGGATAGTTCCGCAGCTTTACCGTCAGCCTGTTCCTGATGGATTCATAGTCGCCGAGATTTTTGATGACTTCGTTGATCTCTTCGGAAATACAGTTATATTCTTTTGTCATGTTAACTCCCTTTTTGGAAAATGCGGGGAAACCCCGTAAGAATGATAGTGAAGTGCCCTGCTCCGAAAATGAACGGAGCAGGGAAGAATGACCGGATATATAAAAGAGTATAGAATATTTTTTACAGTCTGTAAAGGAAAAACGGTCGACAAAATCCGCGCCGCCGGAAGTTATTACATATAGAGTGAAAATTGTGTGACGATCCGCTGCATCTCGGCACAAACCTCGCGGATCCCTCCCTCCGACTGCCGCCAGTTTGATTTGGTAATTCCATCGACAGAGACCGGACATACCATGATTTCCGTTCCCGGAAATACAGTCTGATAGTACATAAGGGCTCTCCCTGCGTGATAGTTTTTGACGCAGAGGATGGCCTTTTTTATGCTGAGCCCTTTCTCTTCGGCTGCTTTTTGGGAGAGCAGCGCGTTTTCGTATGTGTACGTGGCCCGGTCTTCCCGCAGAACCGCGCCTTCCGGCACTCCGTTTTTCATCAGGACATCCCGAAGAAATTCCCACTCTGTTTCGTAGCCGCCCGAATATTTTTCTCTGTTATGAAGAACACCCCCGAATCTTCCCAGCGTGATGCTGTACCTTCCGCTGGGGATGATGTAAGGTGCTATCCCTTCATGGTAAAGCCGGGCGGCGGCCTCTGCCATCTCGGGATATCCGTTGCCGGGCACAAAGATCACATCTGCCTTTTCGATCCTGTTCTCTGCAAAAATGAAATTTTCGATCTCAGCCGCGATATTCTCCATTCTGTCTTTCAGTATGCCTGTTATATCCACAATACAAAGCCTCCCCTGAGTTTATACTTCAATTATATCACAAATTTTGTTCCGAAAATTTAATTTGTATGGTAGAATAAACATGACATACAGTTGTCGTGTTGCGCCTGCTATGATATGTACGGAGTGTGAGTGATTATGAAGATAGACAGGCTGATTGGGATATTGTCAATCTTACTGCAGGAAGAAAAGACAACGGCTCCTGAACTGGCGGAAAGGTTTGAAGTATCCCGCAGGACGATAAACCGGGATATTGAGGATCTTTGAAGGCAGGAATACCTATAAGGACTGCGCAAGGTACCGGAGGCGGTATCAGTATTATGGATGGATACCGGATGGACAGGACGATCCTGACGTCAAAGGATATGCAGATGATTCTTGCCGGACTTCGCAGCTTGGACAGTGTAAGCGGAAGCAGCTATTACGGACAGCTCATGGAGAAGATACAGTCGGGATCCTCTGAGTTTATTACCGGCAGGGATATGATCTTGATGTTGCGGATCAGAGGTACCATCACGAGATTTATCTGAGCGATGCCGGAAGAGTAGCACCCGAGAAGTTGAAAACGGTGATCCGGCATCCAATAAAAGTGAAGGGGTGATTGTATGGAATACATCAGAGTTACAAAAGATAATCTGGAAAAGGAGCACATCTGCTGTGCTATTTCCAATAATAAGGACGTGCAGGTTTCTTCTAAGAAGGCCTGGCTGGCAGACAGATTTGATGAGGGGCTTG
>CAMNGN010000083.1 GCA_946538475.1 uncultured Blautia sp. | reverse complement strand
CGTACGAGACGATCGTGAATTCGCTGCCGCAGTTCGAGAAATTGTATGCAGACATGCAGGGTTAATTGAAAAAAGAAGCGGGGCAGGCCCCGCTTCTTTTTCTTGTCATCTTATCTGATTGGTGTATATCCGTAGCCGTTACAGAGCGCATCCACGCGGATACCCTTTTTGCACAGAGGGCAGTTTTCGTGAGTATAGGCGGCATAATCCGGAAGATCTGCGGGTGTATAGAGTGAGTAGACCGGAAGCCCTGCGATCTTGGTAGCGACGGAGAAAAGTGCGGAGATGCCCACGATCTCGGCTCCGTAGTATTTGAGTGATTCTACCGCAAGGGCAACCGTCTTTCCCGTAGTGGCGGATGCGAGCAGAAGAAGCACGTTCTTATCTTTGATCCACTGCTGCAGATTGTTGCGGAAGATCATCTGTCCGGACATATCGTACTCGGGTGCCAGAACATAGAGCGATTTGTGCTTGTTCATGGACATGACACCGACACGAGTGAGCTCTTCTGCAAGATAAGCACCGATCACCTCAGTCCCGTCCATGCAGACGATAGTGTCGACCGGATGGGAGGTATAGTATACTTCGCTGAGCGCTTTGGCTGCGGCTCTGGCCTCGGTCATACGTGATTTGAGCGCTGCCATGTCCATATAGTAGTTGACATGGGAGTTGGGAGTTGCGAAATGCCCTGGGATAACTCTGAGTATTACGTCATGAACCCTCTGTGATGTGAGTTTCTTGTACTGCTCCATTAACATACCTCCTTCTCTTTTAACAAATTGCAATTGACGTTGAGTTGAGTGATTTAGCAAAATTGCTAAATAATAAAAGACAGCAAACACTGTGTTTTGGTATATTATAGCAGGTATGCTCCCGAAATGCACTACCCGGATTGTGATTAATAGTCAAAAATGGATTGGATCGCATCTGTGATATTGATGATCATCGGGTTCCTTCTGAATAATGTCAGGAAAATCAAAAAAAGATAAATTAGAATGATTGATTTTTGCTCTAAAAATGAAAAGAACAAATATTGAGCAGAATCCGGTCAAAAAATGCCAAAAAACAGGGCTATTTAAGGAAAGACTTTTTAACATCGCTACGGTAAAATACATATATCAACATAAACATCTGGAATGGAGGTATTCTAATGAAAATGAAAAAGGTTTTGGCATGCGCTATGACTACTGCTATGGTTCTCGGCCTCGGTGTTCCCGCAATGGCTGACGACGCGACACACATCTATGTCCTTACCGCCTCTGAAGATCACGGCTGGACAGGTTCCGTTGCAACTTTCGCAAAAGAAAAAGCGGAAGAGCTGAACGCAGAAGGCACCTACACCGCAGAAGTTATCACAGCAGCCAGCGCATCCGATCAGATCACCCAGATCGAGGACATCCTGGCAGGCGATACAAGCAACATTGCAATCGTAGTTATGCCTCTTGATGACACTGTACAGTCCGCTATTCAGCAGATCGTCGATGCAGAGGTTCCCTATGTCGCATTCGACCGTATCATCGATGCGGTTGCCGACACAGCAGTTTCCAACGTTAAGGGCGACAACAGCGGTATCGGCGCAGGTTCCGCAGCATACTTCGTATCCCTTGGCATGCAGCCGGGCGACGCAGTATATGTATATGAAGGAGACACCTCCTCTGTTACCACACTCCGTGATCAGGGCTTTGTCGACTATCTGACCGGCGCTATAGAGTTCAACGGCGAGACCATCGCAGACGACCTCAAGTGGAGCGAAGAAGACCTTGCAAACATCACCTATTCAGGCGCTATGAACTGGAGCCGTTCCGACACAAAGACATCCTTCGAGTCTCTCATGGGCGATGCTTCCAACGCAGAGATCAAATGGTTCTACGCAGAGGATGACGAGCTGGCAATGGGTATCCTTGAAGCTCTTAACGGCGGTGGAATCGACGACAGCGTAAAAGAAACATTCCTTGGCAATGCTCCGGCTATGACAGGCTGCGGCGGCCTTGATGAGTATTATGAAGTTCTTCGCGGCAACTCCTATGCAGATCTGGCAGCAAGCTTCAGCGGCCTCTGCTCCGTAACCTACAGCCCGGCAATGATCCAGACAGCTATCCAGGATATGGTTGACTATCTGAACGGCGAAGAGGTTGAGCAGGATCACGTGATCGCATGCGAGAACGTCACTTCAGAGAACGTTGATGACTATCCGTCCTTCTGATAAACAGACGATCGGTCACTCTTCTGAAAAGAGAGAAACAAAATAAGATGATGAGGGCCGCCGCGCCAAGCGGCGGTCCTTATTGAGTTAAAAAGAGACAGGGAGGCTTCCGCAAATGCTGCTGGAAATGAAAAATATCGATAAAGCCTTTAACGGGGTGCCTGTTCTTAAGGATGTTCAGCTTGAGGTGGAAAGAGGCGAAGTACATGCGCTTCTCGGCGAGAACGGCGCCGGAAAATCCACTTTGATGAATGTTCTGACAGGTGTACACCCTCTGGATGCGGGCACGGTGACTTTCGACGGAAAGAACCTTGCGCACACCTCGATCAAGGGCTCGGAGGACGCGGGCATCGCTTTCGTCCATCAGGAACTCAATCTGTTCAACGACATGACGGTCTGGGAGAATATTTTCCTGAACAAAGAGATCGTAAACAGGTTCGGACGCTGCGACAAGCGCGGCATGATCGCAAAATGCCGTGAGCTTTTTGAACGGCTGGATGTATCGATCGATCCGGAAGAGATGGTCGAGGACCTGAAGACCAGCGAAAAGCAGCTGCTGGAGATCTCCAAAGCACTCTTTTTTGAGGCGAAACTCCTGATTTTAGACGAACCGACCACCGCACTCAACAACGACGAGATCGATCATCTGTTTCAGATCATCGAAAACCTCAAAAAGACAGGCACATCATTTATTTTTATCTCGCACAAAATGCCCGAGATCTTCCGCATTTCGGACCGCTATACCGTCCTGAGAAACGGTGAATATATCGCATCCGGAAACATAGCGGACATCACGCCCGAGGAGATCACAAACCTGCTGGTGGGCAATACGATGTCCTTCAAGGATATCTATGAGACCAGAAAGACCGGCGATGTGATCCTGAAACTCACCGATTATACGGGCCCCGGATTCGAAAACATCAATCTGGAAGTGAAACGCGGGCAGATCGTAGGCCTCACCGGTCTTCAGGGTGCAGGCAGTTCCGAACTCATGCAGTGCATGTTCGGTGTGACGCGTGCGACCCACGGCACCCTTGAGGCAAACGGGATCCATGTACAGCCGCACTCAACGCACCGAGCAATGAAGGCGGGAATCGCCATGCTGGCTTCCAACAGAAAAGAAAACTCGGTCATCCCCGATATGTCTCTTCTCGAGAACATGTATCTGGCGGAGCACACGCTCTCAGCCGGAAAATTTGCGATCAACAAAAAAGAAGAGCAGCAGAAGTACGAAAACTACCGTAAGATGCTGAACATCAAAGCGCAGGACAGCAGCGACTCCATCCTCTCGCTTTCGGGCGGCAATCAGCAGAAAGTCTTTCTGGCCAGATGGCTTAACACCAACGCGGACATTCTGCTGCTCGACAACCCCACACAGGGTATCGACGTCGGAGCGAAAGCGGAGATATATAAGCTGATCCTGAAGATGGCAGGGGAAGGCAGAACGATTCTGATCAACACGCTGGAGATCCCCGAGCTGCAGAAGATCGCCGACTACTGTGCAGTCTTCTACGAAGGAAAGATCGTCAAGATCCTGGAGCACAGCGAACTGGATGATCAGACGGTGATGTACTATTCGACAAATGCGGCAGGCATAGCGTGAGAGCGGGAGGAAATAAAAGATGGTTAAGAAAAATTCATTTGGGAAATTTGTTTCCCAATACAGCTTCATATTGGTTTTTATCGCGATTTTTGCGGTATACGCGATCACTTCGCACGGCCTTACCCTGAACGGAGTGATGAACATTCTGAGACACTCGGCGGTCATCGGTATCATCGGCATCGGCATGGGCATGGTGTGCATCACCGGTGAGATCGATCTTTCGGTCGGCTCCATGCTGGCCCTGAACAGCGGGTTTGCCGTTATTATTTACAACATTACCGGCAGTATATTCGTAACCCTCCTTTTCTGCCTGGGATTCGGTGCGGTATGCGGTGCGGTTAACGGAGTTCTGGTAGGTTATGTAAAAATGCCCGCGTTCATCGTTACTCTTGCTACTATGCTGATCTACCGCTCATTCGCCCAGTACTTCTGCCAGGTATTCCCGAAAGAACTTTGCGGCGGCGGCAGCTCGGTCTACCGTATGATCAACAGCCTCGACTCCTATCAGACCTTCTACGGCTTCGGAAACGGTAAAGTGGCCAAGGTTCCGATCGTAGGTATCGTGCTGATCCTGGTCGTTGTTCTGTTCACCTACATCACCACAAGCACCAAATTCGGAAAAAAAGTATACGCGATCGGCAGCAACGAAAAAGGCGCTGCCATGAACGGTATCAATGTCAACCTGATGAAGACCGTCGTGTTCATCATCACCGGAGCTCTCGTAGGCGCAGCGGCCTTCCTCTGGATCGCCATGAACGCATCCTCCGACCCGGCAACGACGGGAAAAAGCAACGAGATGTACGCGATCGCATCGGCAGTGCTCGGCGGCATCAGCATGAGCGGCGGACGCGGCAAATGCCTGGGTATCCTTTTCGGCGCCATGTCCTACACCGTAATTGATAAGATCATCGTAGCCCTCAAGATGGACTCCCTGATCAACGATGCCATCAAAGGCATTATTCTTCTGGTCGTCATTCTGATCCAGCTTGCAGGACCGAAGATCAAAGAGAGATTCAGCAAATAATATATAGCTGCGAATCAGCGGCAGCCGGCATCGGTCTGCCGCTTACATTTGATATTGAAATGAAAGGAGAGGGAAGCCCATGAAACTCAGAGTCGGAATCATCGGATGCGGTATGATCACAAAGGTGCGTCACGCACCGGAATACGCCGAAAACGGGAATTGTGAGATCGTCGCTTTTTACGATAAAGATGAAACCCGGGCGAAAGCACTTGCAGAAGAGTACGGTGCAGAATGCTGCACAAGTGTCGATGAACTTCTCGCCCTTGACATCGATGCGGTGAGTGTCTGTGTAGCTAACGCGCAGCACGCAGAGATCACCATTCGGGCACTGGAAGCAGGAAAACACGTACTGTGTGAAAAACCGATGGCAGTCACTCTCGATGAGTGTATTGCAATGGTAGAAGCGGCAGAGAGAACCGGGAAGATCCTGATGATCGGGCATAACCAAAGGTACGCAAAAGCTCATCAGAAAGCTCATGAGCTGATCAAAGAAGGCGCGATCGGAAAGGTGCTCTCTTTTGAGACGAAATTTGGCCACGGCGGCCCGGAGGTCTGGACAGGCACCGGAAACACCTGGTTCTTCGACAAAAAACAGGCAGGCTTCGGCGCAATGGCTGACCTCGGTATCCACAAAACCGACCTGATCCACTACCTGATCGAGGAGCCGATCACCTCTGTCTACGCGATCATCAACACTCTGGACAAATGCTATCCCGACGGAAGCCCGATCGGGGTGGACGACAATGCCTTCTGCCTGATGCAGACAGACAGCGGCGTTACCGGAATTCTGCACGCCAGCTGGACATTCTATGGAAACGAAAAAAATTCAGCCGTCATTTATGGTACCAAGGGAGTTATTCGCTGTTACGACGACGATAATTACTCTTTGATACTTGAACAGAAAGGCGGCGAAGTGATAAAATATGAGCTCGAGAAACTCTACAAAAACGAAGATCAGACCCTCGGCGACAGAAACAACACCGGCGTGATCGACGAATTTGTAAGCAGCATTCTTGAAAACCGGGAGCCGCTCTCAAGCGGGAAAGAAGCTCTCAAAGCCATGAGAGTGATCTTCGCCGCCAAAGAGTCCGCGGAGACCGGAAAGAAGATACATATATAAAAATGAAACAGGAGGCTCCTTGAGGCACGGGGACAGGTTCCTTGACTCAAGGAACCTTCCCCTGTTTCAAGAAGGAGTTAACAGATGAAATTTTCGGAAATGCCCTACGAAAGGGTAGACATGGAGCAGCTGAAAAAAGACTTTTCGGCACTGATGAAAGAGTTTGACGAAGCAAAGAGCGGTGAGGAGCAGTTCGCGGTCCACAAAAAGTACTACAAGATCACAGACCACGTATCAACGCTTTTTACGATCGCAGAAATCCGTCACGATATCGATATGTCGGATGAGTTTTACAGCGACGAAAACGAATTCTACGACGGACAAAAACCCGTTCTTCAGAATATGCTCGTAGACTACCAGAAAAAGCTGTACGAATCACCGTACCGCCCGTATCTGGAAGAAAAGATCGGCCCGGTAGCGTTCAAAAACATGGAACTCGCCATGCGTGCTACACGTCCCGAGCTGGTAGAACTGATGCAGGAAGAAAACGCATTGACCACTCGCTACAACAAGATCCTGGCCTCAGCGCAGATCCCATGGGACGGCGAAGTGCTCAACCTTTCCCTGATGTCACCCTACCTCCACAACAAAGTTCGCACAGTGCGTGCCGAAGCGTGGAAGAAATATACCGAATTCTTCGTTAAAAATCAGGAAGAGATCGAGGACATATATGACCGACTGGTAAAGAACCGCACCGCACAGGCAGCGAAGCTCGGATACGACAACTACCTCCCCCTGGGCTACGACAGAATGCAGCGCAACTGCTATGACCGCAACATGGTCGCCGAATTCCGCAAACAGGTCAAACGCGACCTGGTGCCGTTCGCCGAAAAGCTTCATGACCACCGCGCAGACAGAATAGGGATCTCACGCCTCTCCTACATCGACGAAGGCGTCTACTTCCTGAACGGGAATCCGGCTCCCTTCGGCACCCCCGAAGAGATCCTTGCCGCAGGAAGACAGATGTACAGAGAACTCTCACCGGAGACAGGAGAGTTCATGGACTTCATGTGCGAAAACGACCTCTTTGACGTCCTAGGCCGCAAGACCAAAAAGACCGGCGGATACATGACCTACCTGCCCGACTATAACTCCCCGTTCATCTTCGCGAACTTCAACGGAACCAGCGGCGACGTGGACGTGATCACCCACGAATGCGGACACGCCTTCCAGGGCTTCCTCTCCGGCAAAGATCCGATCAGAGAGCACTCCGACATCACGATGGAGACCGCAGAGACTCACTCCATGTCGATGGAATTCTTTACGGAACCATGGATGAAGAACTTCTTCGGGGACCGCGCCGACGACTACGTACAGATGCACTTTGAGGACTCGGTCATCTTCGTCCCCTACGGTACGATGGTAGATGAATTCCAGGATATCGTGTACAGCAATCCCGGTCTGACCCCGGCACAGCGAAACGCCGCATGGCTCGACCTGGAGCGCCAGTATCGCCCGCACATGGACTATACCGGAAACGCCTACCTTGAACAGGGCACCTTCTGGCAGAAACAGCACCACATATTCAACTACCCGCTGTACTACATCGACTACTGCATCGCATCGGTGGACGCCCTGCAGTACAAAGCATGGATGGACAAGAATTACAAAGAGGCCTGGAACAGCTATCTGAAGCTCTGCAAGTTATCGGCATCGGGCTTCTTCACCGATCTGCTGAAAGAAGTCGGTCTCGATAATCCTTTCGAGGACGGCTGTATCCGCAAGGTGGTCTCCGGGCTGGAAAGCAGCATCTGATGGAAAAAAGATCGGAAGAAAAACCAAAGAAATCACCGCGAAAATATAAACACCTGGAATCCTTCTCCCTGCAGGAAAAAGGCGGGTACGCCTACAGCGGCACATACATGGTGTGCGCTTCAGGAGAGAAGGAATACAAGGACGGCTGCCGTCGCCTGCTGGCTATAGCGGGCGCGTCAGCCGCGCTCTTCGTTGCCGCAGGCTGCTTCCCGGCTACCGGAATGGAAGGAACAGCTTTGCTTCTCGTTCCATACGTGACAGCCCTGGTCGCCGGGGTGCTGCTGTGTCTGTCCCTCTTTTCCATGGGAAATAAAGGCCCAAAACTACGCCGCTACGAATACGAGAAGATCGTGTGGGCTGCGCAGAGAAGGACAGCAGAGACGATAGCAGGCTCCGCGATCGGAATCATCGCGTACATCACCCTGCTCATCCGCGGCACCTTCA
>CAMNGN010000082.1 GCA_946538475.1 uncultured Blautia sp. | reverse complement strand
TAGATGATCAGCATGTAGCCGACGCCCTTCCACATGTATACGAAGAACAGGATGAACGGCCAGTACTTCTGGGTGGAATACCAGGCGATGCTCTCACCGCCGAAGAATTTGAGCACTGCGTTGATCAGACCTACGTCCTGTGCGAGGAACGCGTAGGCAAGGTAGCTTGCCAGAACCCAGCTGATCAGGTATGGGATCAGCAGTACGCTCTGATAAAACTTGGAGAAGCCTTTGCTGCGGACTTCATTTAAGAGAATGGCGAGGGCCACAGCGATGGCGGTTCCCAGAATAATAAACACCAGGTTGTAGCAGATGGTGTTACGGATGATGGTAAATGCGGTTTTGGAGCTGAACAGGAATTTGAAGTTATCAAATCCTACCCATGGGCTTCCGAAGATACCTTTTCTGACATCCAGCCTCTTGAATGCCAGCAGCATTCCGTAAAGGGGCATGAAGTTGTTGCAGATCAGGTAAATGATACCCGGAAGGGCCATCAGATAGAACGGCAGATACTGCGTAAATTTAACTTTCTTTTTCGCCGTCATTGTATTCTTCCTCTCTCCCTGAGGGTTTTAATCAGTACGGCGGTCTGTCAAGACCGCCGCACAGGTATTCAATGTGATTTTTTGATTCGAAAGACTATTGCGGGATCACTCCTGCTCTGCAAGCCATGCATCCAGCTGTTCCTGGTTAGCTGCGATGATGTCGTTCAGGCCGGCTGCCTCAAGCTCGGAGATGAACTGCGGAAGGACAGAGTCAACATCCACGGTACCCCATGCAAGCTGTGCACGGTAGGTCTGAAGCACGTTGTTGATCGCGGAGATCTGGCCGACATAATTCTGAGAGTCAAAGGAATATCCGAAAGCCTTGGAGTATTTGATCGTGTTGTTATAGTTGGAAATCTCATCAAACATTTCTGCATCGATCGGTGTGTATTTCGGAGTTCTGAGCTCGTCGCCGTAGATCGGAACCTGGCCGCCGTACGGAGAGGTCATACGGTCAACGCCGTCCACATAGTCCACGATGATACGTCCGTCATCAAGAGTCTCAACGATCTGATAAGTCTCGCCTTCAAGTCCGCAGGAAAGCATTGCCGCAACGTTCTCGGAAAGTTCTCTGTCCTGATACAGCATGTTCAGGAACTGCATGGTCTTCTCCGGATTTGCACAGGTGACCGGGATCGCCCAGAGGCCGTAGGAGGCAACCGATGTTGTCGCAAAGTCCTCATAGAAACGGATGATGGTCAGATCCTGTCCGATGGACTGCTCATTTACAAGGATTCCGTCAAGGCCGGATGCGTTTGTTCCGATGAAAGCTCCGAGATAGTGACCGGTCTGAAGAAGGGTCGGCCAGGTATCTGTGATGGAGATAACATCCGGATTGATATAGCCGTCGTTGAAGTATCCGCGAACCTTATCATAAGCAGCTCTGTATTCATCTGTAGCAAAACGGTTTACAACTGTGGTGTCTTCAAGACCGCCGTTCATCAGAGAACCTACTGCCGGATCTCCCAGGTCGTCTGTCGGGCAGAGGATCGGGATGATATCTCCGTCAGCAAAGCCTGCGATCGAGTAGTATCCGTCTCCCTTGGCCTCTTTGTAAGCTGCCATGACTTCTTCTACGTCTTCCAGTGTATAGATCTGCTCCTCGTCAAAGGAGAATCCAAGAGCTTCAAGTTCGGAGGTAAGTGCCACAAAGCTGCATCCATGTCCTGCATAATAGTTTGCCGGAATCGCGTAAAGTGTGCTTCCTGTGTAACCCAGTTTTTCCAGCTCTCCGATGCAGTTCTTGATGTCTGTGCCGTACTCTGCATACAGATCATCCAGCGGAAGGAGCATGTTCTTGGTGGAATAGTTGGAAATGGAATCCATGTTGGAGCCCATCGGAAGGATGCACATCAGGTCGATCTCTTCGTTGGAAGTGATGGCCAGAGCTGATGTGGAGGGAAGATCCCATGCGGCGATCGGATCCAGTGTTACGGTTACGCCGATCTCCGGCTCGGTAACTGCGCTGATCGCATTTTCTACATCCTCAAGTCCCGAAAACTCCTGGCCGAATGTAACGATCTGCATTTTCAGATTGAAGGTGTCCTCTGCCATTGCGGGAATTGCTGCACCTGTAGTCATTCCCAATACCATCGCTGCTGTAAGTACAGAAGATACGATTTTTTTGTTCATTACGGTTCTCCCTTCTCTAAGCTTATGTGCTGTTATCGGCAGCGGCTGATGTCCGGCCGCCTTATTTAACTTTATGAGCCGATTATAGCGAAGACCGGCTCTCCTGAACATTACGATTCAAAACTTCAGACTTTTGAAATTTAAACTTTCGTATGATTTATATAAGTGGTAAACTAAATGGTATATAACCCGGTTGATTTTTTACTATGCACACCGTCAGTAAATGCTTTGGTTTGTCCATGCTGATGTAATCTTTATTCTGAAGCAGGAACCGGGGAGGCATAGTGTGAAAGAATACTCTTTCATGGCTGTTTGTGCCGCCAACGAAACGGTGGTGGATCGGAGACTGATATGACAATAAACAAGCGATCTCTTATGACACGGGCTGTCATTGTTCTCCTGATTCTGATCCTTCCTTTCAATGTGATCGGAATCATTACTTCGGTAACCTCCTACCGCAGCGCAATAAAGAGTGCCGAGACGGCAATCTCACACTCACTGGATTCTTACGGCATTCTTCTGGACAACCGCATAAGAAATACCGATTCGCTGCTGTACGAACTGACAAACAATAATTCGACCCTTCTCAGCATGTGTCACAGTACTGACGAGTCCGCATATCGTATTCTGCGATATCAGTTTTATTCCGCCATGGACAAGGAGATCAAAACTTCCGACATCGCGAAAAGCTGGTTCTTTTATCAGACCGAGTGGGATGATTATATTCCGTTTCCCGCCTACACAGGCGCAACTGCGGGGTCCCGTCCCCGTTTTTCCTATATCGAGAACTATGACTCCTCATACGGGCACTGGTTTCTTTCGGAGGATCGCACCGAAATGTTACGTATTCTGTATGACAGAAGCCTGAATCTGTACTGCGGGGCGATCATCGATCTGCAGGGTTTTCTTGCCGGGCTCGGTGATTTTCATGATTATCCATCGCTCTCCTATTCTTTTGCGGATTCTGTGCCTGACGCCCAAAAAGGGATGCTGAGTCTCGGCCGCAAAACAGCCGCCGGCCCGTATATGATCGCCGAGGTCACCACACGGGATCTTAACGGCAGCATCGATTCCATGCAGTATGGCCTGGTAATGTTTTTTGTCTTGTACCTCGCACTTATACCTCTGCTGTTTTTCCTGATGCAGAGGAATGTGGGAAAGCCACTGCGGGAGCTGAACGAGGCACATTCTCAGCTGCAATGCGGAAACGATGATTACCGCATCACAAGCACTGCTTCATCTGAAGAATTTCGCGAGGCTTACGACAGCTTTAACCGCATGGCCTCCTCGCTGCAGGAACTGCAAAAAGAAGTCCTCGACAAAGAGCTTGCCAATAAGCAGCTGCAGATCGATTATCTCCAGTTGCAGATCCGCCCGCATTTTCTGCTGAATTCTTTCAATGTGCTCTATACACTGATCCAACGAGGACAGAGGGAGCCTTCACAGCAGATGGTTCTTTTTCTGTCGGATTACTTCCGATATCTGTTCCGCAGCGGAAGCGAGCTGCAGCTTTTTTCCAAGGAGAGAAAGCTGATCGAGGATTACATGCGCATCACAAAGATCTACTATCCGGAGTCCTTTGATGTCTCGTACCAGCTGGACCCGATCCTGGATCTGATCCGTGTGCCTCCCATGCTGCTCCACAGTTTTATGGAGAATATCATCGCTCATGCGCTGCTGCCCGATCGCTGCATCCACATTGTATTCTCGGGTGAATATGAGGATGGTTTTGCAACCTTCTATATTTCGGACGACGGAAAAGGGATGGATGAAGATGCCCTGCAGGCGATCAATCATATCACGGATCTGCCAATCGACGACGGACGAAATGTAGGGATCAAGAATTCGATCTACAGGCTTAAGTATTACTTCGGAGAGAAGGCTTCGGTAGTCTGTGAATCAGAGCTGAATGTCGGGACCACTTTTACCATCGTGATCCCTTATGACCTGGAGGAAGAAGAATGAATCTACTGATCGTGAATGATATCGTGATCGAAGCCAAAACCATGGCCTCGGATATTCCCTGGAAGGACTATGGGATCGAGAACGTTTTCACTGCTTTCAGTGCAAGGCAGGCAAGAGAAGTTATTCAGGACAATACCGTGGATATTCTTCTCTGCGATATCGAAATGCCCGAGGAAAACGGCCTCTCCCTGATCAGATGGATCCAGGAGAACAATTATGATATTGACTGCATTCTTCTTACCTGTCACGCCGACTTTGCCTATGCGCAGGAGGGGATCACCCTGGGATGCCGGGACTATGTCACCCTGCCCGCCCGCTACGAAGATATCGCCGCCTCGGTAAGCAAAGTTATGCTTCGCCGTCAACAGCACCAGGAGGAAAAACGCCTGCAGGATTACGGAAAAAGCTGGCTTGCCGGTCAGGCAGAGAGTCTCTCCGAGCAGGAGGAGGCAAATGCGCACCGCAGCCCCGCCGAGATCTCCGAGAGCTGCGTTCAGTATATCCTGGCACACATCAGCGAGAGCGAGCTTGGTGTCAATGATGTGGCCGCCAGTGTCTTTTTGAACCCTATCTACCTGAACCGCATATTCAAGAAGGAGAAAGGTACCAGTATCAGCCAGTGGATCATAAAAGAAAGGATGGAGCTGGCCTCCACCCTTCTTCTGACGACCGACCGGCCTGCGGTCGAGATCGCCTACCGGGTCGGATACAATAATTATCCGTATTTCTCTACGGTTTTTAAAAAGTATTTCGGGATGACGCCTTCGGCTTATGTGAAGGAGAAAAAGTGAAACACACGGGGACGGTCCTTTTGTGTTTTCCCGTCCCCGTGTGTTTCACTCAACGATACTTATCCATTCTCCCGTCCCTTATGATTCCGGACCAGTTCATCCCAAAGCCATAATCATAAACATTCCCGCAGGAATCTCTGTACGGGACCATATCCAGCGGCACATCCTCGCAGTGTTCCTCCACTGTATCCATATCCGCAGGGAGCTGAACAGGCAGAAGCCCCGACGGCTCCGCTCTGCCGGAGATCAGATCAAAGACCGCCCGCTTCTCCACGCCAAACTCACACAGAATAGAATCAGCGTAAGGCTCAAGTTCTTTCAGCACTGCCGGATTATGCATGCGGATGACCGCGATCACCGGCTTCTCTCCCATCCGCTTCTTTGTCTCAACGACATTGTCAAGGTCGGCTTCATTGTAGATGATCGCCTGCTTGTCCTTATAACTTCTGTTGTCGGACTCTTCCCTGAAGTCGCCTCCTGCTATGCTGTGGCTGCGCGCTTTTTCGGCATTGTAAGGGCGATACTGAAGAGAGATCGGGAAGTAACCGTTCCCCTCGGGATCCTTCTCTTTTTCATAGGGCTCAGATTTCGGGCTCTCAAGAAATACGATGGCCACATCCGCTTCTTCGGGACTATCCACCCTGACAAAGCCCTCCGGCAATGAGATCCCGCGCATCGGATCAAGATCGTAAGGCTCTCCTCCCGGCGTGCGGAAGAAAGTTATGGCGGGGGTGATATGTCTGATCGGAATATATACTTTTAGTTCTTTGGCAGTAAGCGGAAGTACCTCTTTGTTCTTAAGCATGACCACCGAGCCCAGCTGTGCGCGGTAACCGGCCTCTGCATATTCATCACATCCGGTGATCCTGCGGCTCTCTTTGGGATCCAGATAAGGATTCTCGAACAGGCCGCAGCGGAAACTGTTTGTGAGAAGCCTTGCGGCCGAGCGAACCATCCTCGAATGCATGGCCTCCTTCCATCAGCATGTTTAGCTGCAGATACTCGACTTACCGATACCCGGAGGGGATCATATTTCGTCTCTCTTTGCGATCAGTCGATTTGAATCATTCCGTTTGGTGTCACAACTTCTCCCCGGATCCACTCTATATGCCCGAGGTCTTTCTTCTGCTCGTACTCCGCAAATCCCGGCTTTGTGGGGCGTATGCCGAGGTAGACTGCGGGAAGCGCGTAGAGAATGACAGCACCCCATGCATGGCAGTCGCTCCGCTCATCGGTAAAGTTCTCTACGCAGGTAGTCATGTTATTCTCCAGCATTTTTCGCCACATATCCCACATTTTATCGGCCGCGTCAAGCATTCCGGTCTTCTGCAGGGCAAGAAGAAGATAAAAACTCATCGAGACCGAGCACTGCGGAATCCCCTGTACGCCAAATGTCTTTTTCAGATTACTGCGGCCCTGTTCTTCGGATACCAGGTCGTTAAGCACCGCCCAGACCTGACAATGCGTGCTGTAAAGTTCAAGCTCCGGGCCATCCTGAATCAGGCCTTCTTTCCCCGTACAATGTTTCAGGAGCGCCTCACGGAGTGCCTCGGCGCGTTTCCGGTATTCCTCTCCGATTCCGTCTCTTCCTATATAATCTGCCAGCTCTGCAGCTTTTGTGAGACCGTACAGATATAGAAGGCTCTCCATGGTTATCGATCCGTCCCCCTGAATTGCGGCGCCGGGGACACCGATCGTCGCGTCCCACTCCTCGCACCAGTCAATGAAGGACCAGTATTTATGTTGAAAGAGAACACCGCCCACACTTCCAACCAGACCTTTTTCGGTCAGATGGCTGTGGAAATATTCGAGCACCCGGTCCATACATCCGAAATGGTCTCTGATAAGTGCCTTATCCCCAAAGTACATCATATGGTCATGCAGCATCAGGATGTAGAAGATAGAAAACCCGGGAATCACATTCACGCCTTCTGCAGGTGCGGATGCCTGAAGGATCCCGTCGGTCCTCTGTGTCCTGCGGAAAGCTTCTATACACTGTCTTGCAAGCCGGTCATCCGCAGCCACGGCATAGGTGAAAAGGATCTCCGCGCGGGAGTCCATCGTATACTGAAGCTGTTCATAGAAAGGACAGTCCACGTAGGTCTCATGCATGCATCTTTTCAGCGTTCTGAGAGACATGTCCCATATTCTGTTCAGACTTTCATCCGAGGTGACCAGATGCGTTTTGACTTCCAGAGGATATCCGGTGGAGAGATAGTTATATTTGAGGAGGGACATGCCCTGTTCTTTTGTGGTGACCCTCACGCGGATGTACCGGAAGGTTCTGAAAAGAAATGGCGTATATACCTCCGGTTTTTCTTTTGTGCCATAGCCTGTCACCGAGTACACATCTAAGGTTCCCTGCAGGCTGCCGTTTTTAAAATCCGTTCGGTCGCCTTTCTTAGGCGGCATGTGACGTGGGCCGATGGGCGTCTGCACGTCCGGCTGCTCCGTGCCGTAAGCCTCTGCATACAGGATCTCTATTGTTGCGCCTTTTCCGCCTGCCACATAGACAGAGGGATAGCCGCACATCTCCTCACCCGCCGACAGTTCAACTATGTGCGTCGTGTTGGCCGGCATCTCGACAGATGCTTCGCCTGTCAGCATCCTCTGCCACTCCTCAAAGAGTTCCTCTCTCTTTCTCGCCGCCGATTCCCTGACACAGACCACCTCGCGGAAGGACTGCTGCCTGTGCTCCATCGGAGGGATCGTCCTCTCCGTAAGCGCAAATGGAGCAACCGGTTTATTCACCTCAAAAAACGTGTACGGCTTAGCGTCGTCCCACAGGCTGTCGTCATAGCCGGTCTCCTTCCAGCCGGCCACTTCTTCACATTCCGAGACGGTCTCGGCGCCACAGATCGGAGCCGGATCGAAAGGTTCGCGGGACAGTGAGATATGCTCTGCTCTACGACATTTCCACCCGGTTTTGGCGTCCGTCTCTTTACCGTCACCTGTGTCTTCCACATACAGACAGGGAAACGGGCTGTAGTACAGGCTGTCGTTCCGCTTTTCTGCATTTTCAGGGTAGTAGAGAACTTCCACCGCTATGGTGTTTATTTGTTCTGTGCAGTATTCTCCGATATCCGCTTTGTCCACATAAGCCGTCTCACGACAGCCTTTCTGAGGACCTTCCTGCACAAACCGGCCATTGATGTACAATTTGTAACGGCAGTTTGCGGAGATACGCAGCGGGCCTGCTTTCTCAATCTGTTTTCTGAAATATACAATGCAGGGCTCGTCAGTCCTCCGCTCTCCGGGAGTCCATATCCAATTGCTTATGTTAAGATTCTGCTTCATCTTCGCCCGCTCCTTCCTTTTGTCATAAATAGATGTTTATATCATACCATATGGAGAAATGCGTGGAAGAAAGAAAAACAACTTTTGGCTTTCAGAATATGAACTTCGGGAACACAAGGGGACGGTCCTTTTGTGTTCCCCGACCCCGTGTGTTCCTTTGCCTTTTTCTCAGATCAGCCGCT
>CAMNGN010000081.1 GCA_946538475.1 uncultured Blautia sp. | reverse complement strand
CTTCTGACCGAGGAAGAGCTTGCCGAGGGAATTGCCCTTCAGAAGGGAACAAACAAACGTCTGGGCGCCGTCCTTCAGGAAAATGGCTTTATCACCGAAAGCGAGCTGGTCGAGGCTCTGCAGATGCAGCTGGGTATTGAGTTCATCGATCTGGCCAAAATTAACATCCCGACCGAGCTTGCACAGGTAGTGCCCAAGCATATCGCAAAGCAGTATCAGGTGGTCCCGGTAAGGATGGTAAGGGACGAACTTTATCTTGCTATGGCCGACCCGCTCAACTTCTATGCGACAGAAGAAGTTAAGAAGGCGGCAAAAAAAAGGGTCATCCCGATGGTGGCCCTGTCGGCGGCCGTAGACCGTGCGATACAGGTGCTTTACGGCAACGAAGGTGCCGCAAAAGCTATCGAGGAGATGAAGCGTGAGGCTGCCATCTCGGGCGAGACGACAGATGCCGTCGACATGACCTTCGCCGCAAACCAGGTAGGAGAAGAATCGGTCAACCAGGCCCCGGCTATCCGTCTGGTCAATGCCATCATAGAGAGAGCGGTGACAGAACGTGCGAGTGACGTGCATATGGAACCGCGGGAAGGCGAGTTCTCGGTACGCATGCGTATTGACGGCCTGCTCCGCGATATCCTTACGGTCCCGAGAGAACTTCAGGCAGCCGTGACCTCCCGAATGAAGGTTATGAGCGGCATGGACATAACCGAGCGAAGAGTGCCTCAGGACGGGCGTTTCAATGTAAGAGTGCATGACCACGAGATAGACCTCCGTGTATCCACTCTTCCGACTGTGTACGGCGAGAAGATAGTCTGCCGTCTGCTCGACAAATCGGCAGTGAGGCTCAATCAGAGTTCTATAGGACTTACGGGTGACGACCTCAAAAAATACAACCGTATCATACGCGTGAAAAACGGCGTGATTCTTATAGTAGGTCCTACCGGAAGCGGTAAGTCCACCACCATGTACACGATGGTCGGGGACATGAACACCCGGGAAGTCAACCTGGTGACCCTGGAGGATCCGGTCGAATACAACATTGACGGCGTTAATCAGGTCCAGATCAACGAAAAGATAGGAATGACCTTTGCCAGCGGCCTTCGGTCCATCCTGAGGCAGGACCCCGATATCATAGCCATAGGCGAGATCCGTGACGGCGAGACGGCCGAGATAGCCATGAGAGCCGCCATTACCGGCCATGTGGTGCTTTCCACCATCCATACGAGCGACGCTCTGGGTACAGTGGAACGTCTGACCGATATGGGAGTTGAGCCTTACCTGGTGGCGAGTGCTCTGAAAGGCGTTATTTCTCAGCGACTTGTCAGGAAGATCTGTCCGCGCTGTCGCGAGCCCTACACGCCGACTGCCGAGGAGCAGGAGGAGCTTGGACTTACCTACGATCCTGAACGCATATTCTATCACGGCAAAGGCTGCCCGGAGTGCTTCGACACCGGTTACAGAGGAAGAACTGCCGTGTTCGAGATATTCCCGCTTACCATACAGGTCCGCCGGATGGTGGCTGCAGGAAAAGGGCGTGAGGCAATCGAGAAACTGCTTGAAGCGCCCGGAAGCGATTTCGTCTCACTTAAACAGAATGCGATGAGACTGCTGGAGAACGGAGAGACAACGGTAGATGAAGTTCTCCGTGTGGTTTATGAGGATATCTGATGTAGTTGTTCTTTTATTATGACAGGAGAGAAGAGAATGATAAGTGTAGAAAATCTGGTAGCAAAAGCAAAACAGGATCATGCCTCTGATATCCATCTTATTTTTGGCCTTCCGCCCAAATATCGTAAGGACGGACAGCTCGAAGATATGAGCTCTCTTCCCCTCTCGGCGGACGACTGCTTCGACATAGCAAGAGAACTTTCGGGACCGGCCTACGGAGAATATGAACGGACCGGTGAGCTGGACGCGGCTTCGACCTACGCCGGCAACCGCTGCCGTATCCATATCTTCAGGCAGCAGGGGATACCATCGGTGGCCCTCCGTCTTTTGTCAGATACCATCCCGAAGCTGGACACCCTCGGCCTTCCGCCGGCAGCTTTGAATCTGCCCGGACTTCACAAGGGTATAGTGCTGGTGACAGGCGAGACCGGTTCCGGTAAATCGACGACACTGGCCGCGCTTCTGGATTACATCAACCATACGCAAAAATGTCACATAGTAACGCTTGAAGATCCCGTTGAATACATCTACACACCGGACAAGGCGGCGATCAACCAGCGTGAGGTCGGCAAGGACACGATGAGCTTTGCATCAGGTCTGCGGGCCAGCCTTCGTGAAGATCCGAACGTCATCCTGATCGGTGAGATGCGAGACCGCGAAACGATTGAAACTGCGATAACCGCGGCCGAGACAGGCCATCTGGTTTTCGGAACCCTGCACACAGGCAGTGCTTCCGATGCCATAGACCGTATCGTGCAGGTCTTTCCCGAAGCCATGCAGACACAGATCAGGCTGCAGCTTTCCATGTGCCTCCAGGCCGTTATTACTCAGCAGCTTGTCCCCAAAAAAGCAGGCGGCAGGGCACTGGCAGTCGAAATGATGGTGGTGACCGACGCTATCCGCAATCTTATAAGAAACGGAAACACGCCTCAGATTGCCAACGCCATAGCGACAAGCGTCCAGATAGGCGGCCAGACAATGGACCAGGCTCTTGTACGTCTGGTAAGAGGCGGAAAGATCAGCAAAGATGTGGCTCTGCGCTATGCCCACGAGACCGATTATGTAAAGAAGAACGCATAAGATTCTTGGTTAGGAGTTATGTGTCATGATCAATTATAAATATCAGGCCGTTTCCAGGGACGGAAAAAAGGTTTCCGGGGTGATCGAAGGCTTTAACGAGATGGACGCGGCCGCAAAACTTAAGGAACTTTATCCGATAGTCACTCAGCTGACCCAGATGGATGAGAAAAAAGGTTCCTCTTTCCTGAACATGGAGATCGGGGGAAACAAGATCGACGACAAAGCCTTCACATTGATGTGCAGCCAGTTCGCCGTTATCCTTCGCGCAGGGGTTCCCATCGCCCGTACAGTCCATCTAATCGCAGAAAAAATGACGGATAAGCCGCTCAAAAAGATCCTGCTCCAGGTCGCCGACGATGTTGAATCGGGAAGATCGATCTCGGCCAGCTTCGCTGAGAGAGGTAAAAAGCAGCTTCCGGTAACCTTCCTTGAGACGATCCATGCCGGAGAGGAAGCAGGAAACCTGGACAGCGCCTTCGAATCCATAAGTGAACATTACAACAAGCAGATAAAGATGAAAGGAAAGGTGCGGGGTGCTCTGATCTATCCGGCCTTCGTCTTGGTGGTAGCCATTGTGGTCGTCATTGTCCTGATGGTGAAGGTCGTGCCGACATTTACTGCAATCTTTGACGATTACGATGCGGAGCTTCCCTTTGTAACGCAGCTCCTTATAGGAATGTCGGATTTCTTCCGCAATAACATCCTGTACATTGCCCTGGTGGCGATCGTCCTGTTTATCGCATTCAAATTATACGGCAACACCGAAAACGGCCGCATGAATTTGGCAAAATTCGCGATGAAAATGCCGGTACTCGGCAACATAAACGTGCTCAACGCGGCAAGCCAGTTTGCCAATACCATGACAATGATGATCGATGCAGGACTCCCGATCACAAAGGCGGTGGGGATCACGGCAAGAGTTCTCGATAATTACTTTGTAAGCACCGAAGTCGGTAAGATAACCGGACGGCTTGAAGAAGGGCATACCCTGGGCTTCAGCCTCAGGGAGGCAGGCTGCCTTCCGGAGATCCTGGTGGACATGACCGCCGTCGGAGAGGAGAGCGGTGAGCTTTCCCGGACACTCGCGATGACAGCCAACTATTACGATGCCGAGCTTGAACAGGCCACGGCAGATGCCCTTGCAAAACTTGAGCCGACCATACTGGTATTTCTTGCCGGTTTTGCGGGATTCATAGTGATCGCCATATATATGGCTATGTTCGGTATGTACGCGGCGATGTAAAGATGAAAATGAAAACGAGACAAAAGATCCTTTTCAGGTTAAAAAACAGGACCGGCGGACTCAGCGTCGCTATCGCCGTACTCCTCCTTCTCATTGCAGTAATGCTGTGTATCATAGCAGTTCCGGCCTGGAAAAGCTTCAGCTACCGCTCACAGAAGGTGGGCTGCGATCAGGCGATGAAATCAGCCGGGGATGGTCTGATCATTGAATATCTGGGCTCACTTGAGGACACAACGTCAGAGCAGGCGAGGAGAATTCTGGACAAAGTGATGCCCGGACGTGATGAGCTGTGCCCCGCAGGGGGTGAAGTCTATCTTTCGAAGGATGAAAATGGCATATATCAGCCATTCTGCGGCATACACGGAAATGATAAAAAAGAACGTGTGAGGCTCAACGCATCCTACGCAAAGGATCTGCTCTCGGAACAGCTGATCAAACGATCCGAACAGGATGCACAGGCTGCAGCAAAGCCGAAAGCCGCATCCGTCCGAAAAACTTCCGCAACCGCAGATGAAGAAGGGCCTTCTCCCGAGTACATAGAGATCACTCTAAACAACCGTGAACTCAGGTGCATGCACGTACTCAAAGAGGAGCCGCTGAGGCGCGGGACCGACACCACAAACGGATATGAAGGTATAGTGGCCTTCTATGGTATTGAGGGTGAAGGGTCATTTACCTCAGGAAATGTAAAAACAGGAAAGATAGCTTACTTTGTGTACGCAGATGAATATTACTGCGCAAGATGGAGAGCCGGGGATGGCTGGAGCGGTGACGCGTACAGCTGACGGAGCGGCATCGGGCAAGGTGCGGAGGTGAAAAGGAATGTCCATCTATGAATATCAGCCGATGCTGATCTTTTTCGTGATCGTCACAGCGGTTTTTGGTCTGGTGATGGGTTCCTTTCTCAACTGCGCAGCCTGGCGCATAGCGCATGGCGAATCCTTTGTAAAAGGGCGGAGCCACTGCCCGGAGTGCGGACATACACTGGGCGTGACAGAGCTGATACCGGTCCTGAGCTTCGTCATTCAAAAAGGGCGGTGCAAGGCATGCGGCAGCAGGCTTTCTGTCAGGTATCCGTTTACAGAGCTTGCCTTTTCCTGCATCACTGTCCTCTGTCTTCTGAGATTTGATCTGACAGTGCTGTGCCTCAGAAATTATATATTCATTTGCTGCCTGTTTGTCCTTTTCCTGACAGACCTTGACGATATGATCATACCGGACGGCTGTCATATAGTGTCGATAGCGGCATGGGTCATCGCACAGCCGTTCCTTTTCACCGGGTGGCGCGATACGCTCCTCTCGGTCGGCGCAGCATTCCTGTTTGGAGGGGGGCTGCTGGTTGTGTCTCTGGTTATGGACCGTGTCCTTGGACGCGACAGCCTTGGCGGCGGAGATATCAAACTGTTCTTTGTGATTGGCCTTTATCTTGGAATGATAGGAACACTGTTCACATTGATGTTTGCCTGTATAGTGGGGCTTCTTATCCACACCCTTTCAAGGGGAGAAAAGAAGAGAGAATTCCCCTTCGGCCCGTCAATAGCGGTATCGGCAGCAGCAATGCTGCTCTTTGGACAGCCGCTTATCTCGTGGTACGGCGGGCTCCTCTGAAATACTCATGTTATTATGTATGTAACTGTCCGAAACCCGGCTTAAGCAGGTTCGGATTTAATGATTTATATAAATATGTTAATGGGATAGGATCCGGAGATTGATTATGGCAAAGAAGATTCTTGGTGTAGACATAGGATATGATCAACTTAAGCTGGCACTTTGTCAGGGAAGGCGTGTACTTAAGACAGCAGTTGTCTCCATGCCGGAGAATCTGCTGCGTGAAGGGCAGGTCACCTCGCCCGAGGCGATGGGTGAGCTTATCCGCAGGACTATGAAAGAGAACAAAATACACGCGAACCTGGCCGCACTGGTTCTGCCAAACGAGGCAGTTTACGTAAAAAATGTCGAGATGCCCGAAATGACGATCGACCAGCTGGTCTATAATCTGCCGTTTGAGTTCAATGACTACATTACCGGCGAAGTGCGTGACTATGTGTTTGATTATGCCGTGATACCCTCCGATGAAGAAGAGGACATCGAAGCACCGTCATCGACGCAGGAGGAAGATGGGTTTGAGGATAAGGAAGCGGTTCCTACGATGGAGCTGCTTGCGGTAAGCACAAGAAGGGAGCTTATCGAGAATGCGCAGTTTTTCCTCCGAAAGGCAGGGCTTAAGCTGAAGATAGCCGCTCCGGCTGTGTGCTCGTTTATATCGCTTATCCGCGCACGAAGCGAATCGCTCTATCAGGTGTCCGATGAATTCTGCATACTGGACATGGGATATTCATCCTTCCGTATGTATATGTTCAAAAAAGACCGCCATGTGGCAACCAGAATACTGGACATCGGCCTTTCGAACCTTAACAATGTTCTGGCCGACCTGTTCGGCGTAGATGTACATCTTGCGCATACTTATCTGATGAGCAACTACGAAAACTGCCAGTACCGCGAAGAGTGTATGTCATCATACGAAAACATAGCGGTGGAGCTTATGCGGGCTCTCAATTTCTATCATTTCAGCAATCCGGACAGCACACTTTCAAACATGTGGCTCTGCGGAGGCGGTGCGGTGATAAAGCCGCTCCGGGACACCATAGTCGATATGCTGGATATCGATCTTCACCGGGCCGAAGAACTGGTTCCGGAAGGAAACAATGTTGAAGAATGCTACAGCTTCGTACAGGCCATAGGCGTCACTCTTCAGGAGAACGCAAAGACCGGAAAAACTCGCAGACCGGGAGGGAGAAAATAGTGGCTAAAGCAAAGACTAAAAAAGGAAGCCGTCTGAAACGCGGACGGATTCCGGTAAAAACCTCGATCAACCTGGTGCAGGTTGATGAGAATAAAATAAACCTCGGCATTGCCATTCCCGCCATACTGCTGATCATTCTTCTGGCCGGCGCCTTCAGTAAATTTATGGTGTATGACAGGCTGATGGAAATGTCACAGGCAGAAGGAGAGGTGGTACGTCTCCGGACTCAGTATGATGCACTGATGAGTGCGGCCGAGGAAATGACGGGGGTCGAGGACACCTATGCCCATTATACGGTCGCCGGTATGACGGCAGATGAGCTTTCGATGGTAGACCGTGTCAAAGTGCTGGAACTGGTGGAGAGCGTCCTTCCTGCATCAGAATATGCAAAAAACTGGAATGTATCGGGAAACATACTGACAATAGAAGTGACCGAGAATACTCTGAGTCAGCAGAATGACCTCGCTAAAAAAATCGAAAAAAGTCCGATTGTTGACAGCTGTATCATTATGACTGCCAATAAGAATGAGAAGACTGTTGTCACATCGACAAGTGCAGGGAGCAGTTCTTCAGGCAGCAGTAGCTCAGGCAGTACGACGAAAAGAAGCAGTGATCAGCTTATAAAGAACAGTGAAACGCAGTATCTGAAAAACAGAAACAGCTCAGGTACAACTACATCGTCGACAGACAGCAAAAGCAGCTCCGGCAGCACTACCAACTCCGGCAAGGAGGTCTGGGCCAGATTTCTGGTATATCTGAAGCAGCCGGATGAAGCGGCAGACGAGGAGGCGACGAAATGAAGGTAATGAGCCGAGACTTTACAAGAACCGAGAAGATCCTGCTGGTGCTTCTGGCAGTGATTTTGGTCGGCCTGGTATATTACCGCTTTGTTTATGTGTTCGTAAACGATTCGGTGAGTTCTTCCCGTTCCGAAGCACAGGCTCTGCAGACAGAAATATCAGTGGCAGAGAGCAGGCTTTCGCATCTGAAATCACTTCAGTCCGAGATGGACACGATGGAAGAAGAAGGTGCCATGTCCTACATGCCCAGCTACAACAACAGCAAGGCTGAGATAGCCTTCCTTAATGATGTTCTGGCATCTACAGATAAGTATTCGATCTCCTTCGCCGACGTGGCCAGGTCCGGCGATCAGATCAGACGCAGCTTTACTCTGCAGTATACGACAGCCTCCTACAAGACCGCCCAGAAGATCCTGGAGTCCTTGTGTCAGAGCCGTGACCGGTGCCTGGTAGGAGATATAAGGTGCACCATCACCGAAACCGGTGTGACCACCGTGAACGCCGCCGCCACCTTCTACGAAACCATGGTCGGCGGAACCGCCGACGCCGGCCTTCCCGCCGACACCGCTGCGGTCAATCAATGAGTACTCATTCTATACCCGGTTAACATAACTGACAACTTACCACTTTTGCCACAAAATATTGTTCGATTACTCTCCAAAGTCGAAAAAAAATTTGATAATTTCTGTATATTATACTTGTGGAAAGCCAAATCTATATGGTATAATTAACGCAGATAGAAAGCTGTTCCCGGCAGCTCAAATCATAAACTCAACGTCTCCTGAAGAAGGGAACGAAAAAGCAACATCATCCGGCCCGGCGGTACCGGCCGTATCCCTCCGGGCAACTTGACGTACTACATGTAGAAAGGAATTAAAAGTATGAAGAGAAATAAAAAAGGTTTTACCCTGGCAGAACTTTTGATCGTTGTGGCGATTATCGCCGTGCTCGTAGCGATTGCCATCCCGGTTTTCACAAGCCAGTTGGAGAAATCCAGAGAGGCCGTCGATATGGCCAATCTGCGTGACGCTTATGCAGAACTTGTGACAGCAACCCTTACCGAGGAAACCAATCTTACCGGACACGCAACAAACAAGATT
>CAMNGN010000080.1 GCA_946538475.1 uncultured Blautia sp. | reverse complement strand
GGCGATCAGATCGCAGACCATACAGAAAACCGCCCCACCCAGGAATACGCCCGGAATCACTACTACCGGTTTTGCTGTCCCCAGGCTCTGCTTAACCAGATGCGGAACTGCCATTCCTACAAACGATATCGGCCCGGCAAACGCTGTAACACAGGCAGAAAGAACGCTCGAGAGAAGGATCAGAACCACACGGAATACTCTTACATTTACACCAAGACTGCGGGCATAGTTTTCACCCAGTTGATAAGCCCCGATTGGCTTGGACAGCAGAAAAGCTGCCATCACCGCCACCCCGACAATCACTGCCGATACCGCGATACTTTCCCACGTACTCGCCTGAAAACTTCCCTGTGACCAGCCATGAAGATTTACGATATCCTGATCTTCGGCGAAGGTCACCACAAAGTCCGTCACCGCCGAGCAGATATATCCGATCATGATGCCGGCCACGAGCAGTGCCGACATACTCCGCACACGTTTGGAGACAAGAAGAATAAAGCCTGTGGCAATCATTGCTCCCACAAAGGCGGCAAGAACAAGCGTCCATGACGAAACCGCCTTAAATCGTTCCAGAAACCAGACCATGGCCAGTGCAACTGTGAGCTTGGCTCCGGAAGAGATTCCCAGGACAAAAGGCCCGGCGATCGGGTTTCCAAAGAAGGTCTGCAGCAGAAAGCCTGACACAGAAAGTCCACCGCCCAGAATAGCCGCCATGATCACACGAGGCATACGAATGCCGACGATGATTGCCTGTTCCTTACTGTCGATCTCTCCGCCTGTAAGGAATGTCAGGATTTGAGAAACGGGGACTTCAGTCGAGCCGACGGCAATGTTAACCGCAAAGGCAGCCAGCGCAGCTGCCGCCAGAACAACGAACACCATTGTATAACGTATACGTTTCAACCTCGTCCCCCCTCTCTGTATCCTCTGCAGCTATATACTTTATCGATCCATTCCGTACGCCAATGGGAGTGCACATTAACTAAACCACCCTAATATAACATAGTACCTCAACCAAGCTTCTTCAAAAAGCTCATCTCTCCCGCATCCCCATCGGTAACCATAACATGAAAGTCCTCGATCAGCTCCGCGACAGAATCCGATGCCTGGTAGATCTGACTGTCCGTGCACCACACATTATCCTCTTTAAACGCCTTAAAGTCGGCAAACAGAGGGCTTTTCTGCAGCAGCTCTTCCTTACTGCCGAGCGGTGTGTCGATAGTCCCGTTGTACACCAGATAATCGGCATCAAGCGCAGAGGCATAAAAATCCTCCATCGTGATCGGTTCGGTGGACCTGCGCGTTTCGCCGAAATCGAATTCTCCGAGGGCATAGCGCCCTCCCGCTAGCTCGATCATCTTCGGGACATAATCATTCAATGTCCTAACCACAACAGCGCCCTGACTGTCCACAAAGAAGAAAGCTACGGTCTTCTCTGTATTCGTAAAATCCGCAAGCCCTTCCACAGTTTCAGCCTGTTTTTCAAAGAAAGCTTCGGCCTGCTCCTCATGTCCGGTCATGGCTCCGTACAGTTTTACCCACTCAGCTCGGCCGAGCGGATGTGTCTCATATCCGGAACGGTCGATAAAAACCGGAATCCCCAGATTTTCGATCATCTCCTGCACCTTTGGGGTATGCAGGATCATCGTAGATTCGATCGCCGCCCGGCATCCTTCACCGATCAGCAGTTCATAGTCCGGTTCACTGTATTTTCCGGCAAACAGGATATCTCCGTTTTCCATGGCCATTCGTGCCTCTTCCACATACCAGCTGTCCGCATTCAGTGCAGAAAGACGTATGGTATCCAGTGCATCGATGGCTCTGAAAAGTGCCATGACCGAAGAAGCCGCCATGTAAAGGTGGTCCATCGGTCCTCTCAAAATGACAGCATCACTGTTCTGCATGTCGGGAACTTCTTTCCCCTCCGGAACCAGAAGATAATCGCGGCTCTCGTATATCCGAAAATACTTATATCCGCCTTCATAACAGTAAATATCAAACCCTTCTGCATAATTAAGCTGAACCTGTCTTTCAAAAACAAGGCTATCGATCAGGGGATATTCGGCACGATCCGCTCCGGAGTACGAAAAAGTCTCGTCATCGTCATAAATATCGGCATCTGCATCAATTTCTGCATCTGAATCCGCATAAATAAAAGAAGGCACTGCCATAAAAAGCCCCAGTGCCATAAACAACGCCATAAAACGTTTCATACTATTTTCTCTCAGTTCAATCTTCCGGCAAAAGGCTGTGCCCTTAATAACAGCGCACAGCCCCTGCCGTAAAACCCTTAATTATTCGTCCCAGTTATGCCACACATCCGTAACGTCATCATCGTCATCCAGCAGATCGAGTGTCTTCTGCAGATCCTTGATGGCCTTCTCGTCGGTGAGCTCCACATAGTTCTGCGGGATCATCGCAACCTGTGCCTCGAGAAGCGGAACTCCCGCTGCCTCCAGAGCTTCGCGTACTGCGCTGAAATCGTCCGGATCGGTGAGAACCTCGTAGCTGTCCTCTTCCTCGCTGAAGTCTTCAGCTCCGGCGTCAAGGGCAAGCATCATCAGGTCGTCCGAATCCATCTCGCACTCTTCCTTGTCGATGATGATCTGGCCCTTCTGATCGAACATGTAGGACACGCAGCCCTGTGTTCCGATGCTGCCGTTACCCTTGGTAAATGCGCTTCTTACATTACCTGCGGTACGGTTCTTGTTGTCTGTCAGAGTCTCTACGATGATAGCGACACCGTTCGGGCCGTAGCCTTCATATGTAGCGCGCTCATAGCTGTCGGCATTGTCTGCGCCTGCAGCTTTTTTGATACCGCGCTCGATGGTATCGTTGGGCATGTTGTTGGCTTTTGCTTTGGCAATGACATCACGTAATTTGCTGTTATTGTTGGGGTCAGCGCCGCCGGCCTTGACAGCCATGACGATCTCACGGCCGATAACGGTAAAGATCTTACCTTTTTTGGCGTCGTTCTTCTCCTTCTTATGTTTAATGTTGGCAAATTTTGAATGTCCTGACATAGTTCCACTCCTTTTGAATCTTTATATAAATTTATATTGTAACATAATTATTACCATGCTTTGCGGGCTGCAGGTCAGATCTTCTGCGCCCTCACCTTCCCCACCGTCTTGCTCCCCAGCGAGACAATGCGGAAGCGATAGCCGTCCAGCTCAAACTCCCGGTCCAGATCCTTCGCTGTCGGAATATGCCCGAGCATCGAAGTAAGCACACCGTTCAGCGTCTCAAAATCGGTCTCGCCAAAGCTGATGCCCAGCTCGTCCTCTACCTCGTCAAGCGGCGTGAGCCCGTCGATCAGCACCGAATTGTCCTTCTGTGTACGGAATCTGGCTTCTTCCTCGTCGTATTCATCCAGGATCTCACCTACGATCTCCTCCAGAATATCTTCGAGTGTCACGATGCCGGATGTCTGTCCGTACTCATCGACCACGACCGCCATGTGGACTTTCTGAGCCTGCATCAAACGAAACAGATCGCCGACGCCCCTTGTCTCGGGAATGAAGGTCGCATTGCGGATAAGCCCGGGAATCTCCTTCAGCGGTTTAAATTTAGCCCAGGAATTCTGCATGAGAAATTTAAGTGCATCCTTATAATGCACCACACCGACGATATTGTCAACGTTTTCGCGGTATACCGGGTAACGGGAAATGCCTTCTTCGAGCATATCGTCAACGATTTCCGACAAAAGAGCCGTCTCGTCGAACGCCACGATCTGCTTGCGATGCGTCATGATATCCGAAGCGAAAGTCTCGTTGAACTCGATGATGTTCTGGATCATCTCGGCTTCGTTCTCCTCGATGACACCCTGTTCGTGTGCCTCATCGACGATGGAGATGATCTCTTCCTCTGTGACCGAAGCTTCTTTCTCGTTCATCCGTATCCCAAACAGCGCGGAGACCAGCCGTGCCAGGTAGGTGGCCGCAAAGGTCAGTGGATACAGAAGTATGCATATCCAGTGTACCACATTGATCGTGCTATATGCAAATGTTTCGGCTTTATATGTGCCGATCCTGCGAAAAGTAAGCACACCGAGCGAGGCAATAAGGATGATCGCCACCACAAGGACAGCCGCTGCAGCCGCTCTATTGTCGGCAATAGTCGACAGGAAGCCCGTTAGTCCCGGTACCAGCAAATAACCGCATATGATTCCCAGAGCTGTGACAAGCAAAGGGATCACATTGATATATCGCCAGGGCTGATCGATCAGCCGTTTTATTCTGACCGCTTTTTTTTCTCCGTCCAGCGCTCTCTTTACCGTATCGTTTTCGCTGATATTCTGAAGCGCGGCGGAAAAGCCGTAAAAAATGCCGGTGATCACCAGTAATACGATAATGATCGCTATCCCCCAAGGGGATATGTTTATATTTCCTTCCATAATAGTTCAGTTTTCAGATCTGCTCCTCGCCGTTGTGAATGTAGATTCTCGGTACACGCTTATTGATGCAGCAGACAAATTCGTACGGGAACCTGCCGGAAAGCTCTCCGAGCATATCCACGGTGATCTCATTTTCTCCGTCGCGGCCCAGAAGAACCACACGGTCTCCTCTCTTCACGCCGGGTATATCCGTCACATCAACCATCATCTGGTCCATGCACACTCTGCCGCAGATCGGAGCAGGTTTGCCGCCTATCAGCACATAGGCTTTTCCCGAAAGCTGTCTGGGATAACCGTCTGCGTAACCTACCGGAACAGTTGCCAGCCGTGTCGGCCTCGATGTTGTGAAAGTGCCGCCGTAACTAATCTCGGTCCCTTCCGGAACATCCTTCACGTACGTCACATGACTCACAAGGCTCATCGCAGGCTCAAGTGGCATCTCATCTCTCTCCACTTCATCGGAAGGATAAATACCGTAGATGGAAATTCCTGCGCGTACAAGACTGAAGTGTGCTTCGGGCACTCTCATGATACCTGCACTGTTCGATGCATGTACAAGAGGGATCTCTATGCCTCTGTCTTTCAAAAGACCGATGAAGCGGTTAAAACGCTCGAGCTGTACAAGTGCAGGGCTTCTGTCCGTCTCGTCGGCACGCGCAAAGTGGGTGAACATTCCTTCGACCATAAGTCCGGGAACGCCGGCGATCTCTGCCGCCATGTCAGCACTCTTTTCGGAGACTGCAAGACCGATACGTGTCATGCCGGTATCGACAGGGATATGTACTTTGGCTATAAATCCCGCCTTTTTGGCGGCGTCGGCAAATTCACGGGCGTCGGCCGGGTCCATGAGCGGAATACGGATGTCCCGTGCGGCGCACTCCCCGTAGAATTCAGGAAAAACGATGCCAAGGATCAGGATCGGTTTTTTGATCCCCGCATCTCTTAACAAAAATGCTTCTTCGGGACTTGCCACGGCAAAGCCCCAGATATAATCATAATCTTCGATCAGGTGTGCAATAGCGTCTGCCCCGTGACCGTAACCGTCCGCCTTGATGACCGCAACCATCTTTGTCCCGGGTGCAAGCTTTTCTTTCATCGCCTTAAAGTTATGTTCGATAGCGTCGAGTGAAATGATTGCCTTGATACGTCTGTACTGCTCCATAAAATTATGTCTATCTCCTTCTTACAGCGGTTATGTACCGCTGATATTTATTGTTTATCGAGCTTCCGCAGAATGTACGGAACAGCTTCGATATATTTATTATTGTTTATCAAGCTCTCTCAAAACCTGCGGAAGCGCTTTGATGATATCTGTTGCCGTCATGGAAGCCTTGCCCTCTGCCGCTGCGGCCACATCGCCCGCCGCGCCGTGAAGATACACTCCCGCGGCCGCTGCCTTGCAAAGGTCAGAGTAAGGACTTCTCCTCGACAGTGCTGCCAGAATGCCTCCTATGATTCCGGCAAGTACGTCGCCCGAGCCTGCAGTTCCCATACCGCAATTTCCGCTGCTGTTTATATACACCCGGTTTTCGGGAGATGCCGTCACCGTACAGGCATCTTTCTGCACAACGACAGCTCCTGTTTTCTCTGCAAAGGAAAAGGCCGTCAGCACCGGATCATCCTTGATCTCCCTGACAGTGCAGCCGCTGAGCCTCGACATTTCTCCGGGATGAGGAGTCAGCACAGTGTGGCTTCCCAGATAATCCTGCATATCCTCATTTTGAGAGATCAGGTTCAATGCGTCCGCATCGACCACTATCGGTTTATGTGTCTCCCGGCAGGCTTTCAGGTACCACCGGGCCCGCGCGGCTGCGGCCTCTGTCGTTCCCAGCCCGCACCCCAGGACCACCGTGTCGCACCAGTCAAACACACGCCGGTCTTCTTCCTCACTCTCCGCCGTACTCAGCATTGCTTCGGGAAGCAGCGTCTGCAGCGGTATACGGTTTTCCTCTGTGGTTCTGATCATCACCATTCCGGCACCGGTTTTCAAAGCCCCTGCCGCACTCAGGTATGACGCGCCGCACATGCCCTTGCTTCCTGTCACGCACAGCACTTTTCCAAAGTCCGCTTTGCTCCCTGCGGGGTTCCTCTTGAAATAATGCCGCAGATCGGTCGTTTCAAACGCATTGGCATACGGTAAATGCGAAGAAGCATAGATGCCTATGTCTGCACAGATCGTCTCGCCACAGTATATTCTGCCGGGATACAGCAGGTGGCCTGCTTTTCGGTAGGCAAACGTGACGGTAAGATCACTTTTTACCGCGACACCCATCACCTGCCCGGTATCTCCGTTTATTCCCGAAGGAATATCGACAGCCACCTTAAAAGCCGTTTCACCGTTTATATCTTCGATCAGATCGGCATATTTTCCGCGAACTTCCCGTGAAAGCCCCACACCGAAAAGTGCATCGACGATCACATCATATCCCTCTTCGATGCCGTCAACAAAAGGCACGCCGTAATTCCCGGCGATCTTCACCTGACGGGAGGTCTCCTCAGTATAATGTGACGGGTCTCCTGCCATATAGATCACCGCATCAAAGCCGGAATTATAAAGCAGCCGGGCAACAGCCACTCCGTCTCCGCCGTTATTTCCGCTTCCGCAGATACAAAGCACAGAGCCTCCGGAAAAACGGGAGGCGATTTCCTCATAAACAGAAAGTGCCGCCCTTTCCATAAGGACGGCCGAAGGCACGCCGATCTTCTCGATCGTCTGAGAATCAAGCTCCTTCATTTCGCCGCAGGTAAGTATGGTCTGCATGATCTTTATCCCTCCCGGTGTGTATTGGTCAGGTTGTACGAGAGAGTCATCAGGCTGTCCGAAAGGTGAACGTTCTCCACGATCACGTCATCGGGAACTTCCAGATCGACATGCGCAAAGTTCCAGATCGCCTTTATCCCGTTCTGTACCAGTATCTCGGTGAGCGAAGCCGCCTGATCCTTAGGGATCGTAAGAATGGCGATCTCCGCATGATTTTCCTTGAGAAAAGCCGGAAGTCGATCGATCATCATGATAGGAATACCGCGGACATTCTGTCCCGCAAGGCGGGGATCGATATCAAAAATACCGATCACACGAAAAGAACGCTTCTCAAAGCCTCTGAAATTGGCAAGTGTGTGCCCCAGGTTTCCGGCACCCAGAATGATCATCGGATGCTCCGAATCGAGACCGAGGATCTTGCCGATCTCGTCGTAAAGATAGTTCACATTGTATCCATATCCCTGCTGTCCGAATCCGCCGAAATTGTTGAGGTCCTGACGGATCTGCGAGGCTGTCACGTGCATGATGCGGCTGAGCTCCGCGGAGGAGATGCGCTCCACTCCTTCTTCGATAAGTTCGCCCAGATAACGATAATAGCGCGGAAGGCGCTTGATCACAGCTTTAGAAATTCTGTCAGACTCCATATATCTGTTACTCCCTTCCGTATGATCACCTATAGTAGAATTATTATATCCGTCCGGTAAATTTTTGTCAATTATTACGCTTTCTCTGTTTCAGCCCAAAAACAAACCCTTTTAAAAACGACCTCTATTATGTATAATCATAAAGAATAAATACATACATACGGAGGATACAATGATTCTATCCTGTCATAATATCAATAAAGCGTTCGGAGAAAAGGTAATTCTGAAGGACGCATCATTTCATATCGAAGAAAGAGAAAAAACCGCGCTGATCGGAAACAACGGTGCGGGAAAGACCACGCTTCTGCGCATCATTATGGGCGAGCTTTCCGCCGATTCAGGGACCGTGTCGACGGCTAAGGACAGCCGTATAGGATATCTTGCGCAGTACCGCGATGCCGAGGGAGACCGCACGATCTATGAAGAGGTACTGCATACCCGGCAGGATCTTCTGGACATGGAAGAAAAACTGCGCAGCATGGAGCACGGCATGAACGAAGCCTCGGGCGCCGAGCTGGAAACGCTGATGAACTCTTACGACCGTCTCAGCAGGCAGTACGAGCTGGAGAACGGTTTTGCCTATAAAAGCAACGTGGTCGGCGTCCTGAAAGGTCTGGGTTTTGACGAGAGCGATTTTGACCGGCATATCGGCACACTCTCGGGAGGCCAGAAAACCCGCGTAGGTCTGGGCAAGCTGCTTCTTTCCGAGCCCGATCTCCTGCTTCTCGACGAGCCCACCAACCATCTGGACATGGGCAGCATCGAGTGGCTTGAGACATACCTCACAAACTATCGTGGAGCTGTGCTGATCGTCACTCACGACCGCTATTTTCTGGATAAAGTGGTCACTAAGGTGATCGAGATCGAAAACGGAAAGCTCATGCAGTTCTCCGGCAGCTATTCCGACTTCGCCGACAAAAAGGCGATGATCCGTGACGCCGAGTACAAAGCCTGGCTCAATCAGCAGCGCGAGA
>CAMNGN010000079.1 GCA_946538475.1 uncultured Blautia sp. | reverse complement strand
TCCGCCTGAAGCGCCTGCCTCGAGGAGTGTCCAGTACTCGTTCCAGGTAATGACATCGATGTTGACCTTCACGCCTGACTTCTCGGACCACTCGTCTGCGATCTGCTGCAGACCTGCAAGCTGGTTGTTGTCCCAGATGGCTACCTGAAGGGTGTCTGTGCTGTAGGACTTTTCTTCTGCAGAAACTGCCGTTGTTCCCATAAGAGAAGCCGCCATCACTGCTGCCATACCAAAAGCTGTGATTCTGTTCTTGTTCATCCGTGTTTCCTCCTTGAAAAAGCTATGTTCTTTTTTGTTCTTTTGCTTCGTTTTCCGTGTTTTTCCTGATGAACACAGCATACCGCAGAAACGCAGATAAGGGCATAGCAGGAGGTTCTTGAAACATGGGGAAATGTTCTCAGGAATGAAACAGGGGACGGTTCCCCGTCCCCTGTTTCAGCCTATTTCATCAAGCCGCCTTCTTATTATTCCTGATAAAGTCGATATAAACCGCCGCCAGAATAACGACACCTTTTACGATGTACTGCCAGTTGGAGTTGATACCCATCAGGTTCAGACCATTGTTAAGAATACCGATGATCAGAACACCGATCAGTGTTCCGCCCAGGCGTCCCGAGCCGCCGGCCATGGATGTACCGCCGACAACAACAGCTGCGATGGCGTCCATCTCGGCACCGTCGCCCGATGTACAGGTTCCGCTGTAAAGACGGGATGCGATGGTAACACCGGCAAGACCTGCCATCAGTCCGCTGAATGCGAAAACAACAAATTTAACCTTGGAAATACTGATACCGGAAAAACGAGCCGCCGTCTCATTGCCGCCTACAGCGTAAATATGACGCCCGATCCTGGTCCTGTTGAGGAACAGTACGGAGACAACGAACACGATAAACATCGTGACGACCGGTGTCGGGATCGGTCCGACATAGCCGGCACCGAGGAACTTCCATGCATCGGTCATGCAGCGGATAGGCTTACCGCCTGAATAAACCTGCGCAATACCTTTTGCGATATTCATGGAAGCAAGCGTTACGATAAACGGCGGGATCTTTGTCATGGAGATCATAAAGCCGTTGAAAAGACCGAACAGCAGTCCGGAAAGGATTCCGAGCAGAAGGCCCACAATTTCCGGCATACCGTGCCATACCACTGCGCCTGCGGCAAAAACGCCCGACATAGCGATGATGGATCCTACCGACAGGTCGATTCCGCCGAGGATGATGACCATGGTCATACCACAGGCCAGCATCAGGTTGGATGCACTCTGACGAAGAACATTAAAAATGTTGTTTGGCGTCAGGAATGTCGCATGCGTCTTCGGCCAAATGTAAAGAAACACAACCATTCCGATCAGGGCGATCAGAATGCCCAGATTATCTTTAAAATATCTTTTTATACCTTTTCCTGTCTGTTCAAGCATTCGTAGTTCCTCCTGTAGTCTCCAATGTAGCAAGGTGCATGATCGATTCCTGGCTGATATCCTTCTGATCGATGCAGCCGGTGACATTGCCCTCGTACATTACATAAACACGGTCGCTCATATTGATGATCTCCGGAAGCTCGGAGGAGATCATGATAATGGAAACACCCTGTTTAGTCAGTTCGTTCATGATCTCATATATCTCGGCCTTCGCACCGACATCGACACCTCGGGTCGGCTCATCAAGAATCAGGACCTTGGGATGTGTTGCCATCCAGCGTCCGATCATAACCTTCTGCTGGTTTCCGCCGGACAGGTTCGTCACCGTCTGCTCCTGCGAAGGAGTCTTTGTGTGCATCTTGTCAATATATTCCTGCGTGATCTCGATCTCTCGCCCGAGATTGACATAAAAATGGTTGATAAACTCATGCAGAACTTCGATCGTAGAGTTAAAACGCACACTCTGTACATGATAGAGTCCTTCAAGCTTTCGATCTTCAGGAACCATGGCGATGCCTAATTTCATGGCATCCACGGCATTTCGGATATTCACCTTTTTGCCTTCCAGCTCGATCTCGCCTTTTGAACCCTTTGTCAGGCCGAAAATGCACTGCATCGTCTCGGAACGTCCTGCGCCGACCAGTCCGGAAAAGCCCAGGATCTCGCCCCTGTGCAGTTCGAAGCTGACATCCTTGACTCGGGAATGAAGCTTCTTACCGTCGTTGATATGTGTGCACTTGAGCACGACATCTTTCGAAGCAACGTGGTCACGCACATAATACTTATCCAGCTCGCGGCCGACCATCAGAGATACCAGATGATCCCTGTTCGTCTGTGCCACTTCGCAGGTATCAACGTACGTACCGTCACGAAGGACCGTAACGCGGTCGCAAACCTCAAAGATCTCACTCATCTTATGCGAAATATAGATGATGCCGACTCCGCGGCTCGTCAGATCCCGCATGATATCAAACAGAGCATTTACTTCTTTCTCCGCAATGGAGGAGGTCGGCTCGTCCATAACCAGAATGCGGCAATTGAAAGAGATTGCCTTTACGATCTCGACCATCTGCTGTTTTGCAATGGTAAGATCCGCGATTTCCATGTCTGCATCAACGCCGACATTGAAATTGTCCAGCATTTTCTGTGCATCGGCCGTCATTTTGATCTTGTCCACGCCGAATGCGCCTTTCGGCTCGCGTCCCAGGAAGATATTCTCGGCCACCGTCATCCGGGGAACAAGGACAAGTTCCTGATGGATGATGGAAATTCCGTTATCACGCGCGTCATTAACGCCGTTAATGGAAACTTCATTACCGTCAATGAAAATGCTCCCCTCTTCCGGGTGATAAATTCCGCCAAGGACCTTGATCAGCGTAGATTTTCCCGCACCATTTTCACCCAGCAGTGCATGGATCTCTCCCGCCTTCAGCTGATAATTGACGTTCTGCAATGCCTTGACGCCCGGGAATGATTTGGATATGCCCTTCATTTCGAGCAGGTATTCACTCAATTGTCTTCACCACCGTTTCTTTTATACTTGTACTACTCAGGATCGTTCAGAAAAAAGCCAAAAAATTTCGGCATCAAGAGGGGGCGGTTCTTCTGCTTATCAGAAGAACCGCCCCCTGCCACAGATGGCTGCTCATCTGCTCCATCGCAGAAGAACTGTCCATCCGCCATAATCATGTGAATGGATTACTGCCATCCGCCGTTATTGTACTCTTCGATGTTGTCAGAGTTGATCATGAAGGTTTCGATCGGGTAACGATCTTCAACTTCTTCGCCATCCAGCCATTTGTAATACAGCTCAGCGATGGTCTTGCCGATGTTGATCGGAGACTGTGCGCCGGTACCTGTTACTTTGCCATCAGCGATCAGAGCTTTGATGTCCGGAGATCCGTCAACGCCATAGATGAGGCAGTCGGAGCCTGCTGCTTCTGCTGCAGCATATGCGCCAAGAGCTGTCGGGTCATTTCCGCCGAAGATTGCAACTGCTTCCGGATGAGCGGTAAGAGCGTCGGTACCGTTCAGGTTACCTTGCTCCTGATTGCCCATGCAGTCGATCTGTGCAACAACTTCAAAGCCTTTTCCTTCGATTGCATCAAGGAATCCGTTGGTACGGTCAACAACAGACTGCATCGTCGGGGAATCCAGAACGATGATCGGGCCGCCGTCCGGGCATTTTGCAACAAGGTCTTCACCGCAAACCTTACCTGCATTATAGTTATCGGATCCTGCATAAGTTACCAGATAGCTCATATCAGCAACTTCTGTATCGAAACCGAACATCGGGATATCTGCTGCCTTAACTTCGTCAAGAGCTGCGATGATACCGTCTTTGTCAACGGGGTTTACGAACAGAGCGGTGATACCCTGGGAGATCATATCCTCGATCTGGGAGATCTGGGTCTCGTTGCTGTTCTGCGGGTCAAGAGAGATCAGCTCATCGCCGTTTGCCTCTACCACCTCACGGATAGCTCCTTCCAGAGCAACAAAGAATGGGTTTGTTCCGTCCATACATGTGTAGCCGATCTTATTGCCTTCTGCAAGTGCAGGAGTTGCAGCGACTACAGCGAGTCCGAGTGCTAATGCTGTCGCAAGTACTTTTTTCATTCTGAATCCCTCCTAAGTTTTTGTGTATTGTGTTCAGTTGATGGATTACTGATCCAGGGATTATTATAAATGTTTACAAAATGAATGTCAACGTTCATTTTTATCTATCGGAGAAATTAACAAGACAGGGGACGGTTCGAGACCCCTGTCTTTGTCTCACTGCAGCATCTTCTTCAGTTTAGCCCCGTTATAGACATTCACGGCACAGCCCACCGCGCAAAGCCAGCCGGGCATCACCTGATATGCTATCCCAAGAACAACCATTCCGATCAATGCAATAACGTAAAAGGCCCACGAATTATTCAACCTTGAAGACTGTTTGTACACACTTCTCCCATAGAAGCCGGCAAAAGAACAAAAGGCGGAAAAGATGCAGCCTAAATAGAGCGGCGTTTTGTTCGTCACTACGTATCCCTGAGCTTCCAGCTGTGCAACCTGACCGATCAGCGAAAAGAAGCTCACGATCCCGATAACCGCAATGACGATGGACCAGGTTTTATATGATTTCAGTTTATTTTCAAAATCAGCCGATTGTCCTGCAGTATTCTGATAGGAGGATTGGCTGCGGGTATTTGCGGAGGACTGCCCTGATGTCGATGACTTCCCCGAAGCTCCCGAGCCTGTTCCATGTGTGTTTGCCATCGTTCCGAGGCTCGACTTAAAAGCATTTCTCTGCCCGTCGGTACTCCTGTCCCATTCCTCCTCTGTCACAACAGAAGAAACCAGCCCCCGCCCACATTTCGGACAGGTTTTAAGCGGATCGATAATGTAAAAACTCCGGCATGAATTGCAATAGCACAGTCTCTTTTCCATAATCCTTCCTCCCACATTTCTGTCAATCAAGCTTCTCTTTTCTCTTTCTTACGCTTTGGCACCGGGCCATTCTCATCTGTGATGTTTCCGGATTTTATTCCTTTTAGAATATTATAATAAGGTTATATCTGATAGTCAATTATTGTCAAAAAAACAAGACAGAGAACCGTCCCCTGTCTTTCATGTGTTCCTTTTTGTCAACAAAAAGGAACAAATAGCATCTGTTCATGGCCCTCCATTTAGAGTATAATTAATGATAAATATCCGAGACGATCCGTTTTTGCAATAATTTTAAGAGGTACCATACATGAACGGAGAGCGCTTTGTGATCGGCGTAATGATCGGTAACGCAAACTCGCCCCATACCCAGAACCTGATGGCCGGAATACATCAGGCCGCCATAAGAGAAGACGTCGATGTTCTTTACTTTCTCGGCGTTCACAGTGCCTACTACAACCATGCCTATTTCGGCGATAGTCTGTCCGAGAACTATGATTATCAGTTCAACATCGTTTATGATTACGCATCCCTGGAAAAAATAGATGCCCTGATCATCGATTTTGGCAGTCTTGTCATATATAATGATGTAGAAAAGAATGATTTCCTTGAACGCTTTAAACACATCCCGCAGGTGCTTCTTGAGGACACCGACGAAAGCGGGAAGCGTTCTGTCATAATCAACGATAACTATAACGGCATGAAGCAGATCGTAACGCATCTGATCTGCGAACACAAATGCCGCAGCTTCACTTATCTGTCAGGTCCCCCAAACAATACCGATTCGGACCAGCGCAGGCAGGCTTTTCTGGATACGCTAAAAGAATATGACATTCCATTCGATATGAGCCGGATGGAAACGGGCGACTTTACGGACTGCGTAGATAAAAAGGCCGCAAGGCTTCTGGACAGTTTTCCGGATACAGACGCGCTTATCTGTGCCAACGACATGATGGCCTCCTCCGTTTACCGTGAGTGTAAAAAAAGAGGACTGGTGCCGGGCAGGGATCTTGCTGTAACGGGGTATGACGACTGGACTAATGCGTTCTCCATGAATCCGCCTCTCACCACGGTATTCCAGAATTCTTTTGAGATGGGAGTCCGGGCTGTGACGTCTGCTGTCTCGCTCTGCAGAAAAGAGCCTCCTCGTACGATAACAACATCCGCATCACTCCGGATCAGAGAGTCCTGCGGCTGCAGAAGCAGTCGTACCGGCATGGATGATGACAGACTATCCGGGGCATTGTCTCAGTCCGAGATACGGAAAACCGCCGAAAGCTTTGTCGACAAATTTCTTCTTTCAAACACTTTTGAAGAAATAAGAGATTCCATTATCTCAAAGCTCGCGGCAGTTTTGTCCGGCGACCTCACTTTAGACCGAAACCGGGAAGGTATGATAAAGCTGGTAAAAGAGCTTGTATCTCCCGAGATGCTTTCTCATATTTCCCCGCATGTCCTTGCGGAAACACTTAATTCTTACATAGATTCACTGATCACCCGGTATTTTTCATCCGGCTGTCAGGATGCCGTTCTCACTCTTGTGCATCTGAAAAACAGTATCCGTAACATAATCATGATACGTATCATAAATCAGGAAAATCTGGAATATGATACCTACAGACAGGAGTCATGGTTTCTGCCGCTCATAGCAAATGACATGCTGAACAGCATCGCGGATGAAAAAGAATTTTACCGCAGCTCCATGCTGAGGCTTCATTCCCTGGGGCTCAAAGCCTCATTCCTGTGCCTGCTTGATGAACCGGTCGTTCACCGGCCGCAGGACCCATGGAAGACGCCCGACAAAGTACACCTGGCCGCATTCAGCAAAGACGGATGCATCAGCGCCTATGAATTTCATGGACGTCCTGTTCTTTCCGGCAAAAAAGGGCTGCTTTCGTTTTTTGACGACGGACAAAGGCACAGTCTCTGTCTTTTCTGCCTGTTTTCCGGCGAGATACATTACGGGCTCCTGGCGACCGAGATCGATCCCTCCCGGTTTTCCCTTGTCTACCTGATCTGCGGCCAGATTTCGAACATGATCAGGTATCAATCCATGTACGAGCAGCACGAACGAACGCAGCGCAGGCTCGAAAAACTGGTAGGTGAAGTCAACGAGAAGAACAAGCTCCTCAACTACATCTCGGAGTATGATTCGCTTACCGGTATACTGAACCGTCGGGGATTTATGCATCAGGCTCAGGATACGATACTTTCCCATCCGGGAAGTCTTGTCTATCTTATGATCGCCGACCTCGATCATCTGAAAGAGATCAACGATACTTTCGGCCATGCCGCGGGCGATCATGCCATCAGTACCTGTGCCCGGCTGCTGAAAGAGTCCATGGGGGAGCATGCCCTTGCCGGGCGTATCGGCGGAGACGAGTTTACCGTACTGTCGATCTGCAGTGAGGCGGATGATGCCGCCTCGATAAGAAAACATTTCAAAGAAGTATTTGAAGCCTACAATCAGACAAGCGACAAGGATTATTACGTCACTGTGTCTGTCGGCATCGAAATATTTAGATGTGACGATTCCTTCGATTTCTCGACTGTCCTCCGCAGGGCAGACGACAAGCTGTATCGGGATAAGCAGCAGCGAAGGACAACTGTCAGGAAGTAGATTAACGCAGAGTATCGCAAAAACGATCCGGGAGTATCCAAGGTACATTCTCCAATCATTTGTCAATGGAAAGCGACAGACAACACTATAAATTGTCGGTTCCTGTTGACAGATGGTCAGGAAAATGCACCGGTTCGATCAGGAAAGGGGATTGGCAGACGATAATGGATATACGCAGATTGTGGAAGTTGTTTTTATATGCAGGGCTGGAGAAGGAAGAGTATACCCGGCTGCTCCCCACGATCCATGAAGAAAACCGGGCACTGCTGAAATTGTTCTCTCAGCTTGGCGCAGTGATGTTTTTCCTTTTATACATTGTGAGCATGCTCTCCCAAGGCTTTGTCACGACCAACAGTACGACATATATGATTTGCGCAATAGGGATGCTGGCCGTTCTGTTTTGTGTCCGGTTTATACTGCCAAACCATCTTGAACTCGTGACGTTTTTTGTCTATCTGTTCGAGATCCTGCTTTTTGCATTCAGCATCTATGTTTCTATGCTTCATGTGGAAAAACCGGCTGTGTCGGCAGTAGCCTTTCTGTTGGTGAGCCCGCTGCTGTTTTACGATCGTCCGGCAAGGCTGACAGCCCTGATCGCCGCTGTAATTGCTATATTCTGTCTGCTTGTAGTACGCTTTAAGACACCGGAAGCGGCAGAAAGCGATGTCTGGAATATGATCACCTTCGGCATTGTTTCAGTCGCCGCTACCGTATTCATGATGAGTATAAAGATCAGAGCTCTGGAACAATCCTGGCATATAAAATACATGAGCACGACCGACCTGCTGACCGGAGTCAAAAACCGGAATTGTTATGAGAATCATCTGCAGGATTACCCCGAGATGTGCACCTCAAACCTGATCTGCGTCTACGCCGACGCAAATGGTCTGCATGAGATGAATAACAGGTTGGGGCATGCCGCAGGAGATGAAATGCTGCGTGCGGTCGCGAAGGAAATGCTGCAGTGTTTCGGCGAAGAGCATACCTATCGCATCGGCGGCGACGAGTTTGTCGCTTTCCGGGTGGATGGCTATCCGGAGGACCTTCCCGCAGAGATCGACCGTGCAAGAAAGTCCCTGCAGGCAAAAGGCTATAATGCATCTTTCGGAACTGCCGTGCGTGAGAAAGTACACGGTGAACTGGATTTAGATGGGCTTTTAAGCGAGGCCGAAGCCAAAATGTACGACGAGAAGCGGGCTTTCTACCGCCAGTCTCAGAATGATCGGAGGAGCAGGTGAAGCAGGGGACTGTTTCTCGGTGACTGAGAAACAGTCCCCAATTACTCAAATGTCTTTTCCGCTATCGCAAATCTCCTCCCGGTTCTTTCAAA
>CAMNGN010000078.1 GCA_946538475.1 uncultured Blautia sp. | reverse complement strand
TTTTCTTAAAACAAAAAGCATTTGATGCTTGCATGTATGCAGTTTTGAAGGTACATAATTCAGACAGGTGCAGATTATTCTGCATCTGTTTATGTACAGGGGATTGGTCAAATGGTATGATAGGGGTCTCCAAAACCTTTGGTGGGAGTTCGATTCTCTCATCCCCTGCTGAGTAGACCGGGAGAATGCGAAAAGCTTCTCCCGGTTTTTCTTAACTAAAAGAATATACAGGGTCGAAGGTACTTCTGCAGTGAGGAGGTGACTTAATTGAGAAAAGCTATAATCGCGATGAGCGGAGGTGTGGACAGTTCGGTCGCCGCACTCCTCACAAAGCAAAAGGGCGATGATTGCATCGGTGCAACCATGCAGCTTTTTCATAATGAAGATATCGGTGAAAAAAAGGAAAAGGCGTGCTGTTCGCTGGATGATGTGACGGATGCGCGCGCTGTTGCCTATAAGATCGGTATACCTTATTATGTTTTTAATTTTACCGACAGATTCAAGAAAGAAGTTATAGAACGGTTTGTGAGCAGCTATCAGAAGGGCATGACACCAAATCCCTGCATAGACTGCAACAGATATCTGAAGTTCGATAAACTGATCGGCAGAATGAAAGAGCTTGGCAGAGATTATATTGTAACCGGACATTATGCCCGGATAGAATATGACGAAGTCAGCAAAAGATACCTTCTGAAAAAGGCGGTGGATGCGAACAAAGATCAGTCTTATGTGCTTTATACGCTGACACAGGAGCAGCTGGCCCATGTTGACTTTCCGCTGGGTAAATATAATAAGGAAGAAGTACGTGAAATCGCTGCGCAGAACGGCTTTATCAATGCACGAAAACATGACAGCCAGGATATATGTTTTGTGCCTGACGGAGATTACGCGGCTTTTATAGAAAGATACACAGGGCAGCCTGATAAGATCGGGGATTTTATTGACAAGAACGGTACTTTTATCTGCAGGCACAAAGGAATTACGCATTATACCATCGGACAGAGGAGAGGCCTGGGAATACCGGCCGACCGCCGTCTGTATGTCTGTAAGATCGATCCCGATTCCGGCAACGTTACTCTGGGCGATGATCGTGACCTTTTTCATGATGAGCTGGTCGCGGGGGATGTAAATCTGATCAGCTGCGACAGGCTGGACGGAGAAGTACGAGTCACGGCAAAGATCAGATACCGTCACAGGGAACAGCCTGCCGCCGCTTGGCAGGACGAAACCGGCAGGCTCCACGTCAGATTTGATCAGCCGCAGAGAGCCATCACCGCCGGGCAGGCCGTTGTCCTTTATCAGGGGGACATAGTTGTGGGCGGCGGGGTGATCGAGAATGCGGTTCTTCATTGAATCCGCGCGGGAAATCTGCTCCGTTACTGTTCACAGGCTATAGACTGAGAATAGTAACAATAGTAACGCCTAATTTTGGATTTGCAGTTGAAATAATATGTTTCATGTGATAGAATAATTTTCGGTTGATAGGAGGTGTAACAAAGTGGGTGTCCTTAGAATAATTCTTACGGTTATTTTCGTTTTAAATTGTATTGCGCTTACAGTGGTAGTCCTCATGCAGGAAGGAAAATCACAGGGACTTGGCGCGATAGCAGGTGCCGCAGAATCTTACTGGGGTAAAAACAAGGGCCGTTCAATGGAGGGCGGGCTTGAAAGAGCTACAATGATCATGGCAGTATTATTCTTTGTCCTTGCTATAGTCCTTAATCTTAATTTTGGATAATGGAACAGCACTGACATGCCGATCTGACAAAGACACTCTTGTTACCGCAAGAGTGTTTTTTCTTTTTTAAGCGGTATCAGACAGAAACACAGGAGAGAAACGGATATAAGATGGCTAAAAAAGAAGGAATAAAACTAATCGCGAATAACAAAAAAGCCTATCATGATTTTTTTATCGAAGAGTCTTTTGAGACCGGCATCTCACTTGCAGGAACCGAAGTAAAATCTCTTCGAATGGGAAAATGCAGCATCAAAGAGGCTTTTGTTCGTGTGGAGAAGGGCGAGGTATACGTCTACGGTATGCACATCTCCCCTTACGAGAAAGGCAATATATTTAACAAGGATCCCCTTCGTGTACGAAAGCTTCTGATGCACAGATATGAGATCAACCGCATTTCTTCCAAACTGCAGGAAAAAGGCCTGACGCTCGTTCCGCTGCGGGTATATTTTAAAAACAGCCTGGTAAAAGTGGAAATAGGTCTTGCAAGAGGCAAAAAGCTTTATGACAAGCGTCAGGACATTGCAAAAAAAGACCAGCGACGGGAAGCAGAGAGAGATTTTAAAGTCAAAAATTTGTATTAAGAATATTCGATTTATCTTTTAAGAATTTCTTGAAACTCTAAAAAGAGTATGAAATCAAATGCCGTTTGGTTGACAAGATTGCCATACTCTGCAATAATGAAACAGACAATAGCAGATAGATGGAGGCAGAATATGAAAAGAAAATTTCTTACTTTTGCCGGGCTGATCATTCTGGCTCTTACTGCGGGCTGCGGCGTCGCCAGGAGTCCCGAACAGCCGGCGGAGAGCGCCCCTGTTGTCACAGAGACACCTGCACCTGCAGTCACCGAAGCGCCTGTGGGTACTGTCGTCGAGATGGAAAAAGTAGAGGAGACCGAAAAACAGGAAGATGCAGAGCATGTGATCGGACAGAAAACAGACTCGGCGTCCGGCGTGATGATCATAAATCAGACCGGTGATCCTATAGAATATATTTTCATACGAGCCGCAGTCAATGATGACGGAAGCAACGACGAATGGGGAAACGACCTGCTGCAAGGCAGTTTTGAATGGACAGACGGAGAAAAAGCGCTTTATTATTTCGAGAACAATCAGAAGGATCCGGACGGCAATACCGCGACAAGCTACGACATTCGTATTTCCTACGAAGATGAGAATAAAAGCGAGCTGTATTACCGGAATCTTCCGCTTCCGCTGATCAAGGAAATTCGGCTTTGCCTGGATATATCGGGCGATTTCGGACTTCCCTATGCACGTTATCTTACGATTAACGGCAATAAAGAATACAGCACGCTGCAGGAGGTACGTGTGTGGTACGGGCTCGATGTTACCGAAGCACCCGACGACGAGAATTCGGATGAAGCGGACGTGACGTCTACACCTACGCCGTCTCCGAATGCTACGGAAGCCGCCGCCACACTCACTCCAAGAGTGACAGCCTCGCCCACTCCTGCGGGCAATGACGATACGACTGCTGCGGCAACGGTGACACCTGCAGAGGCGGAAACACCGGAGACTCCTTCAGAAGAGCCGGGCGAAGAGGAATATGATGAGCCCGATGCCGGTGCCTCACAGGCGCAAAGCTATATCGGGCAGCCGCTGGAGAATCTGGAAGCGGCGATGGGAAGCGATTCCGGCAGCGAGTATGCGGATGAACCGGATACCGGCCGCACCGGATATCATTATTATGGATCATTTACTGTGTCAACCACTGTGGACGACGAAGGAAACGAAGTGGTTTCCGGCGTCTGGTGAGGAGGAAACGATGAAACGAGTATTGCTTAAACTGAGTGGAGAAGCCCTGGCGGGAGATAAAAAGACAGGGTTTGATGAGAAGACAGTCCTTAAGGTGGCCGGTCAGATAAAGGAAATATCCGACATGGGTATACAGGTCGGCATAGTGATTGGAGGCGGCAACTTCTGGAGAGGCCGTACGAGCGAAACGATCGACCGCAACAAAGCCGATCAGATCGGCATGCTGGCCACGGTCATGAACTGTATCTATGTCTCCGATATCTGCAGGTATCTGGGCCTGAAAACGCAGGTGTTTACTTCGTTTGCATGCGGCGGATTTACTACACTGTATTCTATCGACAAAGTAAACGAAAGCCTCGAAAAAGGAGAGATCGCCTTCTTTGCGGGCGGTACAGGGCATCCCTACTTTTCGACAGATACGGCTACCGTACTTCGGGCCATCGAGATCTCCGCAGATGCCATCCTGGTCGCCAAGGCCATCGACGGTATTTATGACAGTGATCCAAAGATCAATCCCGATGCGAAAAAATATGACGAGATAACCATCGAAGAGGTGGTCGCCAAAAAGCTTGCCGCTATGGATCTGACAGCCTCGATAATGTGTATGGAAAACCGGATGCCCATGCTTGTATTCGCACTGGAAGAGGAAAATTCCATTGTAAATACGGTTAAAGGCAACTTTAACGGTACCAGAGTTACCGTGTAACTATATAAGCGCAAATTACGGCAATGTTAAAGGAGAGGAAAGAGATGGATGAGAGAATTCAGAAGTACGAAGACAAGATGAAAAAGACACTCGGCGGTTTCGAAGCTGAACTGTCAACTATCCGTGCGGGAAGAGCTAATCCGCATATTCTCGACAAACTGACGGTCGACTATTACGGAACCCCCACACCGATCCAGCAGGTGGCTAATATTACGGTTCCCGAAGCCAGAATGATCCAGATCCAGCCATGGGAAGGAAGCCTGATCAAAAAGATCGAAAAGGCTATCCTCGCATCCGATCTCGGACTGAACCCGAATAACGATGGAAAAGTCATCCGCCTGGTATTTCCGGAACTTACGGAAGAGCGCCGTAAACAGCTGGTAAAAGATGTCAAGAAAAAAGGCGAAGGCGCCAAGGTGGCAGTGCGTAATATCCGCCGTGATGCCAACGATTCTTTTAAGAAGCTTGCAAAACAGGATGTCTCCGAGGACGAGATCAAAGATCTGAACGATCAGATCCAGAAACTTACCGATAAGTTCATCAAGGATATCGATGTCGTGGTGGAGAATAAATCGAAAGAAATCCTTACAGTGTAAAAGACACAGGATCACGCTGATTTCTATAGGCAGAGAGCCCGACATTAAGGGCTCTCTGTTTGTGCGAAATGGGAGAATTATACTATGATCATACCGAACCATATTGCAATCATTCTGGACGGCAACGGCAGATGGGCAAAGGCAAAAGGGCTGCCCCGGATGTACGGACACATGAAGGGCTGCAGCAACCTGGAATCCATCTGTGATGATTTCAAAGAACTCGGCATAAAATACCTGACAGTGTATGCTTTCAGCACAGAAAACTGGAGACGGTCGAAAGACGAGGTCGAAGGGCTGATGCGTATATTCAGAAATTATCTGAAACGGTGTCTGAAGATATCCGACAAAAACAATATGCGCGTTAAAGTCATCGGAGATATCTCTGCTTTCGCTGAGGATATACAGAAGAGCATACATGTGCTCGAGAAGCACTCCGAGAATTATGACGGGCTCTATTTTCAGATCGCACTGAATTACGGCAGCCGCGACGAGATCATCCGTGCGGTGCGCGGTCTGACCGCAGATGTGCAGGACGGCAAAGTGAGCAGGGAAGAAATAACAGAGGATCTGTTTGCGGGATATCTGGATACCGCCGGCATTCCCGACCCCGATCTGCTTATCCGCACCAGCGGAGAGCTTCGCCTGTCCAATTATCTTTTGTGGCAGCTCGCCTACACGGAGTTCTATTTTACCGAAACGGCCTGGCCGGATTTTGATATGAATGCGCTGAAAAAGGCGATAGCTGTATATAACGAACGGGACAGACGCTATGGAGGCGTAAAAACGCCGTGACCGGGGGGAGAAAATGATATGTTTAAGACCAGGCTTATCAGTGGTATAGTACTTGTTATTATCGCACTTGCGACCATCATAAGCGGCGGGATCGTTCTTTTATGCACCCTGACTGCTGTTTCGCTGATCGGTATGCAGGAGCTCTATCGCGCAATGGGTGTCCGCAAAGACAGATTCACCTCACTTGAGGTCGCCGGATACCTGTGTGTCGTTCTCTACTATATTCTTATATGGGTGGATAAGGACTATTCGGGATCAGGACATCTGATGCCGGTGCTGTCCATCATTGTTCTTATGTGCGTGTATGTCTTTACTTATCCCAAATATCAGGCCGATCAGATCATGTCTGCCTATTTTGGGATCATGTATGTCGCAGTTATGCTGTCGTTCATTTTCCTTACCCGGAATCTGGAGGGCGGGCGTTTTATCGTATGGCTCATTTTTCTTTGTTCCTGGGGATGCGACACCTGTGCGTACTGCGTCGGAATGCTGATTGGAAAGCATAAGATGGCCCCGGTCCTGAGCCCGAAAAAATCGGTGGAAGGCGCGGTCGGCGGAGTGGTCGGAGCTGCCCTTCTCGGGGCGATATATGCAGCGGCGACACATGGCCCTGTTATCGAATATGCCATCATCTGCGGATGCGGTTCGCTGATCTCCATGGTGGGTGATCTTGCGGCTTCCGCGATAAAAAGAAATCGTTCTATAAAGGACTACGGAACGCTCATCCCGGGACACGGAGGCATCCTGGACCGGTTTGACAGTGTTATTTTTACGGCACCGGTAATCTACTATCTTGCAAAAGTGCTGATCCGTTAAAAATGATCGTTCCGTCTTTGGGAGGATAAAATGAAGAATATAGCCATATTAGGCTCGACAGGATCTATCGGAACACAGACACTGGATATTGTACAGAAGAACCCCGACCTAAATGTTGTGGGACTCGGAGCAGGAAAGAACATCGATCTGCTGGAAAAACAGATCCGTGAGTTTAAACCGGTCCTTGTGGCTGTCTTCGATGAGCAAAAAGCAAAAGAACTGAAGATCCGTGTTGCTGACACACCTGCCAAAATCGTATCGGGGATGGACGGCCTTATCGAACTGTCTGTAATGCCCGAATCGGAGATCCTTGTCACGGCCATCGTGGGAATGATCGGGATACGTCCGACGATCGAGGCTATCCGCGCCGGCAAGGACATTGCTCTGGCCAACAAGGAGACGCTGGTCACCGCGGGACACCTGATCATGCCGCTTGCTTCTCAGATGAATGTCAGCATTTTGCCGGTGGACAGTGAGCACAGCGCCATATTCCAGGCTCTGCACGGAGAGCAGAGAAGAGAGATCGCCAAGCTGCTGATCACCGCTTCGGGCGGTCCGTTCCGTGGGAGAACCGCGGAGGAACTTGAACATGTGACCGTCGAAGAGACGCTCAAACATCCAAACTGGGTCATGGGACAGAAGATCACTGTGGATTCGGCGACCCTTGTCAACAAAGGGCTGGAAGTGATGGAAGCAAGGTGGCTTTTTGACGTGGAGCTGTCACAGATCCAGGTCGTGGTTCAGCCAAAGAGTATCATTCATTCTATGGTCGAATTTCGCGACGGGGCGGTGATCGCCCAGCTGGGGACACCCGATATGAGACTTCCGATCCAGTATGCGCTGTTTTATCCCGAAAGAAGATATCTGGACGGAGACAGACTGGATTTCAGAAAGCTTAAAGAGATCACATTTGAAGAGCCGGATATGGAAACCTTCCTCGGACTTCCCATGGCGATCGAGGCGGCAGAAAAGGGCGGAAGCATGCCGACCGTTTTCAATGCGGCCAACGAAGCGGCAGTAAAGCTTTTCCTGGAAAGGAAAATAGGATTTACCGATATCTATCGGATCATCCGCAGCAGTATGGACGAACATCGTGTCATAAGCGCTCCGGGGCTTGATGAAATTCTGGCCGTCGAGAAGGAGACGCGGGACAGGATCGAAAGCAGGTGGTAGATTGAAAATTTTGATTGCACTTATCATGTTCAGCGCGATAGTACTTTTTCATGAGCTGGGACATTTTCTCCTGGCAAAGAAAAATCATATTGTCGTGACTGAATTTTCTCTGGGCATGGGCCCGAGGCTCCTGAGCACAGTAAAAGGAGAGACGAGATATTCTCTTAAGCTGCTGCCTTTCGGAGGCTCCTGCGCCATGCTGGGCGAGGATCTCGAAGATACACAGCCGGGCAGCTTTTTGTCTGCTCCCGTCTGGGGCCGCATCAGCGTTGTGGCAGCAGGACCGATCTTCAATTTTATCCTTGCGTTTATACTGGCAATGATCATCGTGGCACTCAGCGGCTCCAACATCACAAAGATCCTGGAAGTGACTGAGGGTTCTCCTGCGTGGGAAGCCGGTCTTCGCGAGGGCGATATCGTGACATCCTATCAGGGATATCATGTGGACCTGTGGGAAGACTACTATGTGTACTGGTATCTGAACTCTACCGAGGGAGAGACCATCAGGCTCACGGTGGAGAGAGACGGTAACCCTCTGGAGATCGTCTATGAGCCGCAGCAGGCAAGCCGATACCTGCTTGGAATGTACAGGAACAGCGGCTCGATGGAAGTGACCGGCCTTATGGAAGGCATGCCGCTGGCCGATGCCGGGGTTCAGGTGGGTGATGTCATCACTTCGATCAACGGAACAGCCATCGGGTCGGAGGAGGACTATAATCGTTATATCGAAGAAAATCCCCTGAGTAAAGATCCCGTCACCATCGAATATGTGAGAGACGGTCTTACGTATGAAGCGGAGATAGTCCCCGCAGAGTCGACTTACTATGTCAGTTCGTATTCCTGCGGAGCCGAAAATGTCAAAGCTTCGGGATTTTCCTTATTAAAATACAGCTTCCTGGAAGTAAAGTCGCAGATCCGCACGACGATACAGAGCCTCAAGGGGCTCCTGACCGGCGGTCTGGGAGTGAAAGATATGAGCGGCCCGGTAGGTGTGGTCGACGCTATCGGAACGACCTACGAGGAGAGCAAGGATGAGGGAGCCGCCGTTCTGTGGTCCAACCTTCTGTATATGGCCGTGCTGCTCTCTGCAAATCTTGGTGTGATGAATCTTTTGCCTCTTCCCGCGCTGGACGGGGGAAGACTTCTGTTTTTGCTGATCGAAGCGATCAGGCGGAAACCGGGTAACAGGCAGCTGGAAGGAGCTATCCATTTTGCCGGTATGATGCTGCTGATGGCTCTTATGCTGTTTATCATGTACAACGATATCTTAAAGCTTGTGTAATCGTATCTGTTCAGAACCTGAACAGATACGTGCAAAAATCC